>CAZNLA010000080.1:0-14610 GCA_964573385.1 uncultured bacterium | reverse complement strand
AAATGATGGGCATAAATGAATTAGAAAGATGGGGTTTACCGAATACTTACAAATTAATTAATGTACCGTTTTTATCAAATCTTTGAGTTACATTTCCCTGCTGGTCATAAGCGTACCATGTTGTTGCGTAGTTATCAATAGTCAAATCGATCGCTGATGAGTCTAAACTTGTCTTTACTGCGCGTCCTGCTAATTCATCTGCACCCCACAGGTTTATCGCGGTTACATAATTTGTATACCAGGAGTTTTTTACCTCGCATAATAACTGGTCGCCATCATAGAGGAAATAGGTGCGGATGTCTGGCATAACAAAAGTCTGATCCATTTCGCCTTCCTGTTTCCAAGCGCGTTTACCGTCTGCGTAATAACCGCAGGTCATCTTTACTGTACCGTTATCGGTAACTTTTATTAACCGGTCATCAGCATCATAAACCATATCCCTGCCTGCGTATTTTGTCGGGTTTCCGGTGATATTATCAAATTGATATTGGTTGTTACCTGAAATGCGGTTATTTGTGTCAAAGGCGAAATTGGTTCCTAGGGTTACTGGTGTTTGACCATCCTGACGGTCAATTCCTTTCAGGTTAACACCATAATTGGTGGTATCGTATTTATATAACATGTTAAACCAGTTTTCGCCATCATCAGCACTTGTTTTCCTTTGGTATTCGGTAATTAATTGCCCACGTTTATCATAATCAAAGGTAAAATATCGTTCTGCCGGTAATATGCCAGCAAAACTTTTCGCTGTCACTTTAGTCATTCGTCCACATTTATCATACTGAAAATCACCAAACCATGATTTATTGTTAACATTTGCAGGTGTGTATTCATCCAATGGGTTAACAACATAATTTGACGGATTAGTGGTATTTATCACGGTGGAATTTGTAACGGACTTTAACCTGCCAGTAACAATATCATCATATTCAAAAGAAGTCTGCAAGTTCCATGATGTATTATTAATACCGCGCAAATATCATTTTAAATGGTTATCGTAACTTATGGTTATACCAGAATAGTCAGAATGATAAACTTTATTCAATTATCAAAGTGCTGGGATATTTATAGTATATAATTTTATTATTATTTATACTATATTAAAAGTATGTCTACGAATTACCAATAGTCTGTCCCCGAATTGCCCACAGTCAGATCGACTGCTGAAGTGACGAAACTTGTTTCATTTTATCCAATTTTCTAAAACTTCAATAACTTCACGAGTAGTTCGTGCCTTATTAATATTCGTTTCTAATTCAATAAAATCTTCACCAGAAGTCCATGAACCTTCTACTTTAAATGATTTATGGAGTAAATGTTTAATTTTCTCAACAGGTGTATCGTCATATACTTTCTCTAACTCTAATTTGACAGTTATTATCCTACTCCAAAAACATTCTAATACGTTATAGAATATCGATTCTTTATCTATTCTATTGGCAGATATGACTCGATAACCTGCACCTAATGAGTCAATAATAAACATGTTTTTATAAAACCCACGACTCAAAGCATAACTTGAACATTTAATGAGTTTTTCTATATTTTTTTCTATATTAACAATATTTTGACTTACCGTAAGAACTGGATATTTTAAATCATGTTCTGTCATATAATCACCGCTCATTTAAGAGTGATATTAAGTCACCTTGTTAGTCATGGGGTAAATAGGGACAGTCACCTATTTACGCCTATTTAACATAGTAATATCAAAAACCGCCGGTTTAAACCGGCGTTTTTTTTATTATAAACTTTTCAAATATTTCAAAAATTAAATGGGGCAACCCTATTAGGGGTTGCCCATTGCAATTATTTCTCCACTACATCCATGGCTATTTCTGCCCATTTCCATAATCGTTGCGGTTCATATTTCACCGTGCTGATGTCTTTAAGTATTAACTCCAACGGGGTGCCGTGTTGGGCACAAATATCAACTGATGTCTGCAGATGGTTTCTTACTTCTTTCTCATTAAAGTCGAACCAGGCCAACATGGCAGGATTTGGTTTGCGTGAGAATACGTAATCACCTTTCAACTGTTCAGCACTCAGTTCCTCACTTGCCCATGGACTGACAGAAATTTTTCTTACATTAGGGATTTTCTTAACTTCATTCATTTTTAAATCTAATGGGTCACAACATCCATAATATACCAGTCCGAAACGTTTAAATAATGGCATACACATATCAATTTCGAACTCTTCAAACATTGCCGGTGACACGGTGGAAAACATTTGCGCCAGGCCAAACATCCAGATATCCCGGGTGCGTGGTTTTAATGGGTCAAACCCTGGCGCGGGTAATTCGTCGGTATACGCACCGGTGCAATGAACGGTTGACTGATGATTAATCAGCAATCCCTGTTCTTCCATCTGATCAAGCATTCCCATGTAACCATTTACCATGCGCTTAGCCATTTCCAGCATATATTCCGGACGGTCAATCATTGTATATAACGCGTCTTCAACGCTCATCCACATACTTATAGGGTCCCATACTGATAAATATGGGTCACAACCCATCTCTTTAACTTCAATAACGCCATCAAACAGATTATGGGCAAACTCCATTCTGCGGTTAGTTTCTGCCTGGTTATGGGTGATTACAGGCGCTTTTATTTTATCAAGGTCAGCATCAGTCTCAAACTGATTAGTATAAGCGTGACCGACAACGCTATTTGTCGGGTCTGACACGACTATCTCTTCTTTAACACCAAAGCCAAAACCGGAATTGTTAACAGCCTTCCCGACAGAAATAAACGGTTCTACCACCATATCCACCGGGAAATGTTTCCATTGATATAATTTCATCCTAAGATTATTTTCATATCCACGACATTCCGCATCTTCACATTGCAGGGTCAGTTCGTCATTGAAATTCATTTCATTCCAGCATACCTGGTCTATCATCACCATTGGACGAACCGGCTTTTTACCATTTAACTTGCGCCACATATCGCGCTTTTGTTCCTGAACTGGCAAAGCAGCAATTTCCGCAACTTCCGCGGCCAACCGGGTAATAATATCCCGGTCTTTAATATTCGGCATAACAATGCCTCCCGATTAATGTTTTATTTAGACCGGTAACAAATTACAGCCTGATTCTGCGCATCTGCGGAAAGCATAATTTCCTCATCCGCGGAAGTTTTTAAATCAGCAGCATCTATTACCCGTACGACATATCCCCATTTCGCCGCATCCGGAATTAATTCCTCTAGTCTGTTTGGCGCGTTTTCCAGGATATTGCTGTCTATCAGATTTTTCCCTTTACCCGGGTACAATGCCATATATAAAATATCCATTTCAACCAGTTCGTTTAGGAAATGAGTACCTAAAGATGCGTCGGGAACAAGACTGCCATGCATTGTCACTATTTCACAAAGGACAGATATCGTTTTAATATCATTAAATGACAATGGAATCCCCAGTGCCGGGGTGCTGGTTCCCCAACGTCCCGGACCCAACAACAGAATTGCACCATCTTCTTCCGGTGGTGTATCTCTGTTAATTTTCCCGATTAATTTCGCTATTGCATATCGGTCGCGTTCAACTAATTGGCCGTAAATAGCCGGAACAATATATATAATACGTGATACCTTTTCCAACCTGCTATGGCCAATTACCGCACCGTGTGCCTCTACAATCTTTTCTTCTTCTGCTACATCAGGTGCAGGTTCATACGTTGTTTCACCATTTATAGCCGGCATCGGACGACACTGAACTAAATTAATATTGTATTTGCCCGGGGTGAAGAAATTAACAGTAAACTCAATATCAACAGGTGAAGAGTAAGCATTTTCCAGAGCAGATAAAATCTCGCGCATATCACGGACAAAATCGGTATTTGACAACAGGTTATTAAAAGTAAGCACACGGTTGGTGTAAGTATCCAACCCGGTATCTCTTTCATCAATGTCAGCAAATATCTCCACCGGTACGCCCGGGCTTTCCGCTATTACATCCGGGAAGTAACTTGAAACTAACTGGTTTGCCGTTAAATCAAGATAATCAACGCGTCGCTGAGCATATTGGCGCACTTCATCGAAGTTGCTTTCCGGACGTCGCTGTGGGGCATTTAAAGCCACTATACGGGTGTAATCATCGTCTGACCTGTCAACCGCACGGGTACCAAGGCCAAATACCAATCTTAACACCCCTGCGGATGGGTCAATATATTCACTCCAGGCATACGGATTGAATGAGAAACCAACGCCAGCGGCCTGTGGGAAGAAGTTATTACCGTATTTTGCCCCGGATACCCGCATCACCAGTAACGCCATCTGTTCATCAGAATCCAATAATCCGCGTCTCTCACGATAACGCAATGCTTCTTCGCTCATGGTACTGGCGTAAATGGTGCGTACTGCCGCCAGAAAATCTTCCAGTCTTCTTTCTTTTGGTCCCTGATTGGCACAGAATACACTGACATATTTCCCGGCAAATGAATTGCCAAAGTTATCTTCCAGCAAAGAACTGGAACGTACGATGATAGGCGATTGGCCAAAATATTCCAACATTTCCTCAAACTGTTTCATTATATAGGCAGGGAAAGCGCCGGCCAATATGCGTTGACGTGCCAGTCCTGCATCATCCATAAATGTTTCCGGGTTGCGTTGTTTCTGTCGCATCCACCATACACCATTGCGTACCAGAAAGGTGTAAAATACATCTGAACCAATATAAAAAGAATCATGGGGTTCAAGGGTGGATGCCAATTCTTTATTCTGGCTGCGGACAATGGCCCGTGCCAGCAACATACCAATAGTTTTACCACCTATTAACCCGGTACCCACAAGACGTTTTCTGACTTCCAGAATATCTGCTAATGTCAGGTAACGGTTCAACAGTGTCAGCATTCCTTCATCACGGGATATTATCATCCTTATTAATCGCTGATAAATCTCGTCACTGGAGTCAACGCAGGTTTCCCCATCCGCAATTTCGTGACCACGGATAAATGTGCGTTCCCACGATCCCTGGGTAATATCAGAGTCCAAACCCGCCCATGACTTGGTTTGAATTTCAGAAATTATTGAACTGGCGGTCACCGGTATAAAATTATCATGATCCCAGACATGCAACATGTCCATGGTTGGCGAATATCTATGCTGTACTTTTAATGGACGAATATATATTGAATTGTTATGCCGATATATGTCGAGGAATAATTGTGTGGTTTTTAAAATTGGGTTAGTAGCGTGGGATGAATGTTCATTGCGCAATAATCCAAAGTAGGTAACAGTTTCAAGGTCATATAAATACGGACAGGTAAGCATGAAGAAATTGCCCAGCATCTGGTCAGAATACCAGTCAACCAATAGGTCAGACAAACAATCAAAAACGTAATATGCGCCATGCCCCGCATCCTCAATTACCTTATGTACTTCCGCTATGAAATTTTCAAATCCATCCTCCGGATGCAATTCATGTATCTCGGCCCCAAAATCTGCTGAAACCAATGGCGCGTGACTGGCAAATCGAAAATAAACTAATTTCCGACCTTTCTTGCGTGCTGTTTCACAAAATGGCTTAACAAAGAAAAGATAATCTTCAATGGAATCCATGCGCCATACAATGTTATCCCCGGCGATTAATCCTTTTAAAACTCGATCCAATCCCGGCAACCCACTGGTTAAATAATTATGCGTGTTTGACATTTCTCCCCCTCAATCGACATAGCTGATATTACTAAGGAATCTTGTTGACTATGGCATGACCGGCCAAGTCTGATATACATATTAACAACACTGTATATCAATGCCCTATTATCCATATCGTCATTATGCTTGTCAACCCATTAATTTAACCATTCGTGCTCAACAATGCTGGGTATGAAAGAGATAATTATACAATAAAGATAGTTTATATCGTTGACCATCATAATATTTTGCTTACCTGCATAAAAAATCCGGTAGATATCCGGCTATTGTCACACAGGTAATCTTAAAAAGTAAAACTATTACCAAAACAGCAAAAAAATATTTCAAACTCTACCTATAGTGTTTTAAATTTCCCCTTGCGCTATCTGTGGCACTGTGGTATTATTTTTTCGTTAGCAGTAATTATCATTGCAACTTTAATAATATGGATACAGCAACAAATATTGTAAATATTTCAGACGAATTAAGGGCGCGTTTCACCGGTTATCCGGTGAGCGTGCCTTTGTTTGAAGGTCCTTTGGATTTATTATTATATTTTATCAAACGCCAGGAAATTGATATTAATAATATCCCCATTTCATCTATCACCCGGCAATTTTTAGATTATATTAAATTAATGGAAGTATTGGATATTGAACTGGCAAGTGATTTTTTAGTAATGGCAGCTACCCTGTTAGAGATAAAATCAAGAATGTTACTACCGCGTCCCCCTGCGATAATAGAAGATAAAATTGATGAAGATGAAGATCCACGGGCGGAATTAGTACGTCGTTTGCTGGAATATACCCAATATAAATCCGCCGCGCAGGAGTTGTTGAAACGTTCTGAAGACAGAATGCAGTGCGTATCACGTCCTGATATAGTAGCTACTTTACCGCAACCAAAGATAGAACATGAATTCGCGGTTGATACTGACAGTTTTAACCTGTGGAAAGCATTGCAGGAAGTGCTGGCGCGCGCGGAAGCCGCCGGACCAACCATCCGCGAGGTTACACGTCCACGGGTATCTATTCGGCAACAGATGATGTATATTTTAAAGCAATTAGAGAACAGTGGTGCAAATGGCATTATATTTGCTGATATATTTTTTAACGCTGACTGCGATTTCCCTTTGACCCGTACAACGATAATAATAACTTTTCTTGCGGTGCTGGAACTGATGCGTATGCATCGTATTATCATTATACAAAAAGAGCTTTTTGGCTCAATTCGGATAGCATCAATTCAGGGACAAATCTTTAATTAAAGTTCATGCAATTAGCCGGTTAAATCAATATATATAAACAATTGCAAAACCTTATTTTTCCTGATTTAAAATTGATAAATTGAAGATAAATCAGGGACTGACACCGAGTGGCGAAGCCAGGAAGGTGTCTGTCCTATCAGGGTGATACAACGTCTTGCACTTGCCTGTGTAATTAACATTTAATATTATTTATTTTAAAGGTTTTAAATATTGATTTTCCATTTTTACCGGGCAGTTATTGACGAGGGTGCAATTCACTGGTAAAGTTATGTTGTAGGGTGAATAGTAACTTGTTTAATTGCGCTATGCGCGAGTTTGATTAGGTAAATTATTTCGCTTATGGTGTTAGGTAAATATTGAAAGGGGAACTCGACAGTGTTTAAAGGGATAGAATCATTATTAAATACAATTGTGCCGGCAGGTATTACTTCAATAAAAGCATGTGCTCCAAAACATATAATGACAAATGCTGATATGGAAAAGCTGGTGGATACATCTGATGAATGGATACGTTCACGAAGTGGTATAGTAACCAGACACATAGCAGAACCGGAAATGGCATTGTCAGATATGGTTTTTCCTGCTGCTCAGGCAGCATTGGAAGACGCAAAATTAAATGCTGAAGACCTTGATGTAATTATAGTTGCCTCAGTAACCGGGGACACATTAATGCCGTCAACAGCATGTCTGTTGCAAAACCTTCTAGGCGCTACCCATGCAGCCGCTTTTGATATTGCCGCGGCATGTACTGGCTTTATTTATGGTTTAACAGTTGGCGCGTCACTAATTGGGTCAAGATTGTATAAAAACGCGTTAGTAGTTGGTGGCGATATCTTATCACGGGTTACCGATTACACCGACCGTGGTACCTGCGTATTATTAGGTGACGGTGGCGGTGCCTGCGTATTACAACCGGTAGAACATGGTTCCGGCATATTATCTTCATACCTGCGTGCGGATGGTAGCGGTGCTGATTTGCTGACAATTCCGGCAGGTGGGTCGCGTAAACCACCTTCCATTGAAACAATTGAAAAGCATGAACATTTTCTGCGCATGAATGGTGCCGAAGTATTTAAATTCGCGGTACGGTCATTAGAAGAATCAGTGCGGGAAGTATTATCGCGGATTAATGCCGTGGTGGATGATATCGCATTGATTGTGCCACATCAGGCAAATATGCGCATTATTGACGCATCCGCAAAAAGATTAGGAATCCCAATCGAAAGATGGGTAGTTAATCTGCAGGAATACGGAAACACCAGTGCCGGTTCTATACCACTGGCCTTAAGCGAAGCAGTTGAACAGGGACGGGTTAATAAAGGCGACCTGATAATACTGGTAGGTTTCGGCGGTGGATTAACCTGGGGCGCAATGGCAATGCGCTGGTAAAGCATACGAATATACTTTAATTAAAACAAACCGGTCACTGATTATTTGGTGACCGGTTTTTAAATTAATTCAGGACTTTCATTTAATTACTATGAAGTTCGTAACCACCTCTGCACAAAAAAGTCAGGAATTTATTGTAACTTCATGGTGTCGCTACTCTGTAGCTTTAATTTTAATATTTGTCAGACTGCTATTAATATATCGCCGCGCTGCGGCTGGCTTTTAATTCATAAATATAATTTTCATTATATTTAGCCACAGAGTGGCGGTATCTTAATAGTACTTGATTAAAAAAATTAATTTAAGCTGCAGAGCAGCGATACCGTAAACTTGTCCAATTTATTTGGGTTAGGATATTATTCTGGATCAAATGCTAAGAAACTTTCAATGACATTAATCAGATTATTAAAATCAGGAAATCTGTCTGGAAGGTTAAGATAAATTTGAGCATAATCTAATTTATCGATGGTTTTTTCAACATTTGATTTTCTTTTAGTATAGTTTTGACCAACGAACTTATAAATGCAGTCCAATATTTCAGATGGATGCTGTAATTGTTGAATATCATCAACTGCTGGATTAATACCTGTATTTAATTTTATCTTTTCAATAGTTAATGACTCATTTATTCGTTGAAAATGAGTATGTTCAGCAATAAACCATGCTTCTATCTCCATAACAGCTAATATAAAAGAAACAGAAACCGGTTTGCTCTTTATGTTAAACTGATTATTACGTCTTAATTTTGGTATATCGTCATATTTAATCGGGTATACATCACGAATGCCTATTATGGTTTGATACCCACTTTTAACTAAAGTATCATATCTTTCCCGAATATCTGATACAACCCTTGAATCACCTACACAATCAACTATCATTGCAAAATATTTCTTATTCTCTACCTTTTCTGTATCTTCTATGATAGTTAAATTACGTGGTGATTTTCTACCACCACGGGCAACTTTCTTTTCTATCTGAATATTATTTTTTGAAGCAATCTCTATTAATAACCTTTCAATAAATAACAACTCCGTTTGTCCTTCAACAAAAATTGCAATTTTATTCATTTTCAATCTCACTGTTTATATAATCAAGAGAGAAAAAATCAAAATTGCTTAAACCTGTAAACTTAAACTCATCGAATATTTCCTGTGAATTTTCATAATTAAAGACTTTACATAAACTGCCATTTCTTTCAAGAACAGTCCAGTGTTCTAATGGAACAGAGTTCATCACAAATCTGTCATTTGTAGACATGATTAATTGTATAGATGTATTTTCAACTTTTGAGATTAACAGTTCTATCATCTTACAGGAACGGTCATAATCTAACCCTTCGCCAATGTCATCAATAATGATACAACTTGGTGTGCTACTCATTAAAGATAAATTCACTTGAATTATAACTGATAATGCTCTGAACATCCCCTGTGATATGGTATGTTGTTGCGTATATGTATTTAAATCTGCTTCTTTAACACAAATTCCCATAAATGGACCTTTTGTATCAGCTGATGTTACATCTGTGATTTGTTTGACATCAATTTCTGTTAAATTATACCCAATACTGTTCATATCAGAAATAATAGCGTCCTGAAACTTATTGCTAAACAATTTAAATCCATCAAGATATGCTGCAACCACTAAATTTTTATTTCTTTTATCATAATCAGTATCATAATCTTTTAACAGAATAGCTAACACTTCCCTACCCAAAGATGTGCCAAAAGAATAATAATGAACTGATTTCCCCCAACTATACAACGGCTCAAAAAAACTGTGTTGAATCTTATCTCTACGAGCAATTATGGCTAATTCTTTTTCTGGAGTTTGAAATTCTTTGTTTTCCCCTTCCTTTTGATAAAAAATCATTCCTTCACCGTCATTACCACGTTTTAATAATACCTTACCATCAATTAATAATTCTTCTTTTATTACTTTTGAATCGTTTATATTAAGAATATACTGAAATCTGCTATTACCTTCAGAAAACTCAGCAATAAATTGACCCAGACGAAATATTTTTGAATCTCCGGCTAAAAGTTGGCTAAGACCATTTATTACATTCAGGGTACGAGTTTTACCGGTAGCATTTTTCCCAACAATAAGGTTTATGCCGTTAAGGGTTAACCCATCAATTTCCCATTCTCTTTCTGTGCCTTCATATTCGCTATAACTAATTTTGTCGAGTATCATAGATTTCCCTTTGCCAGCATGCTAAATACTATTGATATAACATGATGTTTACAACGTTATGCTAACAACTCCATTCACACTATGTCAATAGTATTTAGAAATCAGTTGCCATCTGATATGAAGAACTACTTTTTTTACTGGTATTTCCTGAACCTTTTAATATATCTTTTTAATACAAACAAACCGGTCACCAATTATTTGGTGACCGGTTTTCTACTGTTTACGCCATATCTGATGTTATATCCTGATTAAATCCGATAATTAACATCCATTGCCTGATGAGTTTTGCCACTCTGTGTAATAGTTGAAATTAATTCATCTACATCATATCCGGTAACGCGGGACTGGGTTCCCTGGGTGCGTTTGGATATATTGTCGCAGAAGAAAGCAATGGCGCGGTCGAATGGCGATATATTGTCATAACGGTATTCGGTGGCGTTGCCGGTGTTGTTATCGTAATGTACCAACAGTGATGATTTATTATCATGCTGGTCCCAGGCGGCGCTGAATATCTCCAGACGGCCATTGGTGCCATTTATTTCTATCCGTTCGTCCCAACCATCGCGCAGAAAACCTATGCGATATAATGGGTGTGCCAATGCTTCGTAATGGACAATACCATTTGATGTCTCCAGTAATGCGGCGCCCTGAATGTCAAAATCTGAACCTTCCGGGATATTAATGGAACCATATAGTCGATGTGGTCGTCCCAACAGGAAACATACCAGATCAAGAATATGGCTGCCGCCCATTACCAGAATACCGCCTCCGTAGTTGCGGATAACAGCGGATGGCTCATTTTTAGGGGTGCTGAAGAATCCTTCCTTTGGCAGATTTTCCCAGACATTTCCCCAATGCTGATACGCGCGGATGCTGGTGGACATGATGGTGCCAAGTGACGGCATTATTTCTTTCGCTTTTTGTACCGCGGGGATGAATCTTTTCATGTATGATGTATAGAAAATAGTGCCTTTAGCTTCTGCGGCAGCGACAATTTCCAAAGCATCATCAGCGTTGGTAGCCAGTGATTTCTCGCATATTACCGCTTTACCGGCGTTAATAGCAGCCAGACATACCGGTTTATGCACCGGTGAAATGGCTGTTACATCAACGGTATTTACATCCGGGTCGTTAATAATATCCATAAAGTCGGCGGTATATTTTGCACCGAACTTTTCTGCCCATGGTCGTGCTGTCTTTTCATTCAGGTCACACACCCATGATACTTTCGCACCGACTTTCTCAAGACCGGAAAAATGAAAACGGCTGATATTGCCGCAACCAACTACGCCTGCGTTAATCTTCATAATGTTCCTCTTTTTTTGTTTTCTGACGCATGGCCATTTTATATTCAGACGCATGGCCATGCGTCTCTACTTTGTATAAATATCTGTTTATGGTACTGTAATCGCATACTTTGACGCGAAATATTTCTCAACTGATACGATATCAGCATTCGAAAGCACAGTGGTATAAATAGCCAGTTCTGCCAAACTGCCCTGCCACACCCGGTTTGCGGCACCACCGTTATCCGGTCGGTCATGAGAAAAGTTCGACGCTGTTACCGCCGCCAGGCTTTGTACAGTGACTATTGATTTATTAGCAAGAATATCAAAAGCATTACCCGATGATGTTGATACGCTTACCGTTTGTACCCCATTTACACGTAATAACCCGTTTGGCACATCCGCGGTGGGCGAACAATATCCAATCTGGAAAAACTCGTGTGGTTTATCCCAACTGGCATGGAAATATACGTTAGGATTATTATCACCCAATAAAAAATGTTTTTGCTGGTCGGTTAAATTGGTATTGTTAAGTACCCATATTACAGTGCGGATACCGGTTATTCGCTGTTTAAATACTACATAATTTTTATCTGAACCATCAAATGTCATTACCGGTTTACCATTAAATCCACTTGCGGTATAGGTAACAACGGACGTACCAGGCACTGCGGGGGTGGCATAATTACCATTACCACTGCTGTCTGACCATTTAACCAGTTTATTACCACTGGCAACCTGGTTTGTATCTGACGGGTCTATACTTGTCGCGCTTAACCACATCGCCAAACCGGTACGTACCGGAATGTCTGTGCCAAATTGCATATTGGATTTACTCGATTGTATTGCATGGCCATCCAGAAAAGCCCCAATAGCATAACCACTGTGACGGGTGTTAATTTGGGTATTGTCATAACCGATATTTGGTACTAAACCTGTTGCCGAATCACCGTCAGCATTAACCACAGTAGTTGCCGGATTAACGAAATCGCCCAACCCTTTGCCATCAAGACCAATATTGTAAATGTAACTGTTAGCAACCGTGCGACTGGCCGTTGGGCACATCAAAACGCCCTTATCAACATTTACTGATAACCATACATTCTCTGCCGTCGGCAACGTTTCTTCATGGTCCTGCGCATACATCATAACAACTGTGACAATCTGTTTTTGGTTATTAAGGCATGTTGTTTGCCGTGCCTTTTCGCGTGCCCGCGCAAAAACCGGAAATAAAATGGCGGCCAAAATTGCAATGATGGCAATTACAACTAATAATTCAATTAACGTAAAACCACGACGTGAAATGTGCGTATTCATTTTTGTCTCCTTTTTATTTTATGTAAAAGATACCACCGCAGGAATTGGGGACAATTCCCCTACCTTTGCATCGCAATCGGTAGGGTGGATGTCCTCATCCACCGCGACAGAACCGGATACATTAAACAATAATATGTAACAACGACAATTTTTATTTACAGATTACGATATTTACAACCTGATTCGTCGTTGAAACCCATATTATTTTATGCTAAAGGTACCGTCGCGGGAATTGGGGACAATTCCCCTACCTTTGGCAGAACCAGAACTGAAAACATAACACTGAAAACTTAAAACTGCTTTACGGCATTACAACCACTTTAACCGCATTGGCGGTGTCGCGTGCTGTATTCATTGCTTCCACTATCTCTGTCAACGGGAAACGATGCGATATTATTGCTTCGCCATCTACAATTCCCTCGCGCAGATATTGTGCGGCCAATGGGGTATACAATGCCGGTGACGCGAAAGACGCGCGCAATTGTAACTTTTTAAAATGGAAATCATTTACATTAAAGCTACAGAAAGCGTCATCGCCGTGGGCAATACCAATGAATGATATGATAGCCCCTTTGCTGGCGACCTTAAATGCTTCTTCCAGAGTTGCCGGCGGGGTAGTAACTAAAATTCGGTCAATTTTGCATCCGAAATCATATTTTGATAACGGTTTCTGTGATGGATCAACAATCTCATCAACGCCAAATTTACGCGCGACTTCATTTCTGGCGACTTTGGTATCGTATGAACTTAAGAATACTTTTCTTGCCCCCATTTTCTTTACAATCGCCAACGCCATCAAACCAATAGGGCCGGGGCCAAGTATCAACACATTTGAATCAAGACGGATATCGGCAAGGCGCACCATATCTATAGCCACCCCAAGTGGTTCGCTGAGACAACCTACTTCCGGTGATAAATCTTCGCAGAGAACAGCACTGATTGCAGGTACCAGCATCTCCTCGGCAAATCCGAATTGACCGGTACTGAAGAATCCCTGCATGTTAGTACAGATTTCCTGTTTTTCATTCTTGCAATTATCGCATTTACCACATGATGAAGAAGAATCCAAAACGACTTTATTACCTACTGAAAAACCTGTTACATGCGCGCCTACTTCCAAAATTGTCCCGGCAATTTCATGACCAAAACCAGAATAATCATTTTCTGAACCTGGCCATACCTGCAGGTCTGTACCACAAATGCCACAGGCGGTAACTTTAATACGTATCTCATCCGGTCTTAATTCCCGTAGAGTTATATCACGCAGAATCACTTCTTTGCCTTTTTTAAATGCTGATTTTATAGTTGCCATAATTGCTCCTTGAATAAATTTACATAATTATATAACAAAATTATCATATATCTGTATAAAATTATGACGTGCCATGTGGATTATTATGATATTATATGTGAGACAGTTTTCAGTGTTACATATTTTACAGGACTTTCGCTTTCAAAGATAAATTTGCTTAAAAATGGTCGCTTCGACAGGCTCAGCGACCGGTCACTGAGCCTG
>CAZNLA010000079.1:0-14665 GCA_964573385.1 uncultured bacterium | reverse complement strand
CGACAGTAGGATTAGTAGTTAATGGCAGCGGTATTGATCCACTTTGGGGTACAAAGGAATGGACTGTAAATGTAGTTAATTCTGATGATCCAACCGTACCATTAGCAACAAGGACGTTTACTTATGTAGAAGATAAATTAAGTTATTCGGATGATAATGTTGATATAGTATTGCCAATAAATGATGGTGAATATAATCTGAAAGCAATAGTAAAAAATACTAATTTAGAAAGTGTTCTATGTATAGATATTTATAAAATAGTAGTAAAAGAAAAACCCGAGATTGTTGCAGGTAGTAAAGATGATATTAATCATAAAGGAATTATTACAATAAAAGCTGTTTCGGGTACAAAAAACATTTCTGGAATTAATATTAAACTTAATGTTTCAAATGAAGGAACTAATATTGATGATAAATATAAACCTTATTTAACGGATAATCTAAAGATTACAGATGGAAATGGTGAAGCTTTTTTTGAAATAACTTCTGGACAGTTGGTTTCAAATGAACAATCAGTAATAAAATTTGGATTCATACCAGAATCTGAAGGTGTAACATTTGAAAAATTCAATATTAATATAAGTGATGAAAATATAAATATATATCTTATAAACATAATAACAGGTGAAAATATAGATATTATACATACAGATGGTGATGTTATCTTGTTAAAATCTAATATTTTATTTAGTAATAATAAAAATATTGCTAATCACAAACTTGAATGGAAATTTAGTTTTTATACATATGATATTGATGGTAATAAAACCATACTATATAATGGAGATAATAAAAACAATAGTATTTTATATGGTACAGTCATATCACCAGATGAGAACTTCTCAGATTTAGACGGGAACGCATTTGCATTATTTATAACTGGATCAGAAATAGGATGGTTATCATGGGAATGCATCGATGATGATGTGTTCATTGACAATTCTATTAATTAAGGACAAAATTATGAAAACGATTACGATTTTATTTTTAATATTTGCAATTAGTTACGCTAATTCTGCTATAACTAATAAAAATTCTGTAAGAAATATTAATCAACAATTTGGTGATACCTTTATTGAGTATAAATATAAAACAAATGCGTATAAACAATGTGATAAAATTATTTATATCCATAAAGATGCAGAACTTAATTTTCGACCTAAAGGAATAGATTCAAGTATAACAAATGTAAAATGGTCACTGTATAATAGTTTAGGTCTTAAGTATACTTCAACATTAAATGAAATTACATATAAATTTATTGATTTATCAACTATAAAAACTGATAAGTCTATTGATGCGTTTACAATAGAACTAAGAAATAATCAAAATAGCACAATTATTTCAAAAACATCTATAATTGTTTATGATTTATATATAGATATGAATAATGAAGATATTACAAATAAAAATAAAACTGTATCAGTTGGTGAACCAATCCATGTAAAAGTATCAACTTTACCTAATGGAGTTCTATCTTCAATATTTAATGTAAAATGGGATATCGATGGAAATACTGTTGGTGGATATAAATTAGATAATTATTCATCAAAAATAATTAATATTGATAAAAATAAAAATATTATAAAGTTTTACTGGTATAATGGTATTCAAAATGCCAATGTTATCGCAAATATTACTCCTATTGATAATGTAAATGATAAATATACAATATCAAGTTTATTTCAAGTTCACTCACCGGTTATTAACCTTAATGTTGATTCACTGACAGATTCAAGAATATATTCTATAACAGATAATATATATTGCATTCAATTAAGTAGTTTAACCCCAATACATAAGGGAATTTTAGCATCATGTAAAGTAACTGATTATAAAAATTGTACTGGTAGAATTAAATGGTTACAAATAGTTGAAACTACTCAAAGAATTAGGACAGCACCAACTACTATGGGAGCCGTAATATCAGGTCATCATGTTTTAGATGGAACATATCCATATAAATTTGGGATTTTTGAATTCTTTAGTGATTCACCTGAAAATTCTATCTCACCATTTGCAACTTGTCATATTGTTCACGATTCATTTTTAACATATCCAATCTTTATTTCTAACATCAATGATTCGATTCCAATTCCATTAAAAGAATTAAAATGGTATTGGAAAGCAATATGTAAAGTTGAAACTTCAAGTCCTAATGATCAATGGGATTGTAATGATCTTTTAGATAAAAAAGATCACACTATTTCTGCAGAAATATCTGATGTTACTATTTTACCATCTTATAATGGAAACGTTCTGGGTTTAATTGAAAATGTAAACTTTGTAAAATATGATAAAATTCCGTATATACAAGGTAAAGTTATGACTATTAATGGTGGTTTACCTTTAGTAAATATCTACAGTAAAAATGATTGTGTATCAACATCAAACTCGGGGAATTATAATTTACCTATAAATATTATAGGTAAATATACTATAACACCATATTTAAAAGGTTATTTATTTAATCCTGTTTCTATTGAAGTAGACGTAAAAAGTTTAATAAATAATTTCGATAATATCAATTTTACTGCAATAAAAATCTAATTGGGGAAATTATGTATAAAATAATTATTGCATTTTTTATAATAACATTAAACGTTAATGCACAAGATATATCTTTAAATATATCGAGTAATCAATTGTTATATACATTAGGCGAACCTATAATCATAAATTTTGATATTTGTAATAAATCTAATATCACATATAATGTTAAAAATACATATACAATAAATGATTATAATATCTTTTTAAAAGATGATATGGGTAAAATATATATCCAAAAAAAACTATTTTCAATGAGTAGTAATATGGATATTATTAACCCTAACAATATTATTCATCAATCATATGATATAACAGATGTAATAAAGATATCTCATTTTGGATGGTATAAATTATATGTAAATAAACGTTACTTAAAATCTGCAGATGATAAAGTAACTTTAGTAAAATCAAATATAACTTATTTTAAAATTTGTTCTTCAATGTCATCTTCTTTATTAATTAAAATTAATCATAAAGTTATAAAAGATCACCAGATAAATCTTGCATTAAGTATCCAAAACGCCTCAGACATTGATTTTGATACAGATTTGTTTAATTATAATTTATTGATAACAGATATTTCAGGAGAGTTGATGATTGATAAACTAATAAAACCTGACACAATAGTGAAAAATATTTTACATCCAGGTGATGTATTATCTCTTGAATATACATTAGATGCTAAAGATATAACATTGCCTGATAAATTTAATATATATTCATATATTAGGTTCAAAGAGAAGAACTCTACAGTTGAAGATTTCTTTGTATCTAACAATCAACTTATTAAAATGGGAGAACAGAGATGAGAACTTTATTTGTTTTGTTATTTATAATTTTGTTACATGAGAATCTATTTGCACAGGTTGTTGCCTCAACACCACGTGGGAGAATCGGTACATCTGATATAATCATAAGAGGTAAAATTCAAGAAGTTATAAAACCAGATATTAAAGTAAAATTTGATATTAATTCAGATATATATGTTACTGTAATACCAATGCTTATAATAAAAGGTGCTCCTTTCACTTTTGATACTACTATTGAAATACACCATTTAACATGGATGAATATTGATCACCCTAAAAAACTTGAAATAGGTAAAGAATATTTGTTATTTCTACAGAAATTTAGAAATAATTATGTTTTATCTAATGGTCCGCAAAGTATACTACCAATAGATGAAATAGATAAATATGAAAAAGAATTGGAAAAAATGCCTATTAGTATAAAATTTATCACTCCGATATCAAAGTTCTATTTTGATAGGATTGGTATTTTGCTAATGGAAGTAACGAATAATACAGATGATGAAATTGGTATTGTTACTACATATATCAAAGGATATTATTTTTCTCCTAAATTACCTGCTAACCTATCAAAAGATTTACCACAGAATAACGGTTTTAATAATGTTGTTCCAGAACATATTTTGAAGCCGAAAGAAAAATATGTTGTTGATAAAAATGTCACATTTAATGTACCGGATGCATGGAAAAATATGGCTCCTGAAATGTATATACAAACATTTATTTCTCTTCAGGCGTGTGTTTTAGTCGATTTCTCACTTCCTCATAAAGATATTTTTAATACTTATCAAGTATATTCTGAACCAGTAATAACAACTGTTGGTTTTTTGCCACCAGATGATGTAATTGATGCAATTAAATAATTATCGAAGGTAATTTTATACCTGTCAAAAGTCAATGTATACTTATTTACCAACCCGGTAATAGATAGCAGGATGTCTAAGATACTATCTTTCAAAAATAAATTTTGAATTGTATTTAATCATGCCTTAATTTACAATCTTACCCTTTATCACCGGTAGCATTATCATGCAGAGGATTTTTTCATATTTGACCATGTTCTATAACTTTTGTATTCTTCAAACGGAAAAGTAAAATCATAACATTTTTTTCACTTTCAGAGATTAATCTGCTAAAAAATAGTCACTTCGACTGCCTTAGTGACCTTAAGTGAAAACCTTGTAATAACTATTTTCAAGAAGGTAACAGAATGTTTAACAAAAATAACAATGTGAAACAAGTCATAATTAATAATGAACCATTTATTGACACTGGTTTTAAGCCCGGCACACGTGGCACATGGCAGGCATTTTGGATAGACTATCCGGGACGACTGCAAAATGAACCATCAGTCGCGTTATTTTCATTAAAATTTATAATAGAGAAAGAAACTGATATTCGTATACATGTAAGTGCTGATAATCGATATAAACTGTTTGTCGATGGTGAATTCGCCGGTAATGGATCTGAACGGTCAGAAAAACGTCATTGGCGCTTTGAAACCTACGACCTGCACCTTTCCGCAGGCGAACATATCATATCCGCACAGACATGGTGGCTTACTTATCTGGCACCGCACGCGCAGATATCACACCGACCCGGTTTTATTGTCGCCGCGGAAGGTGAATTCTATGAAAAAATATCTACCGGGTTAGCCCCCTGGAAAACAACATTGATGCCTGCGATAACATTTATAACACCCGGTTTAACCTGGGGTGCGGGTGCCAAGGTATGTATTGACGGTAACAGCTACCCATGGGATTGGGAAAATATTACCGGAGACGATTGGGTAGAACCGATGAAAATATCTGCGGGCAGATCTGCAACAATCATTGACAGCGGACATTATGGACATCACCAGGGATGGATGATGACCCCGGCAACATTGCCCGCCATGAAGATGGATTACCAGAAAATTGGCGATTGCAGATATTTAACAGATGATTTTCAATATCCCGTGGAAAACAGCAGGCATCTGAAAGAAGAAGCTATCCTCTGGAACTCTATGCTGTCAGCAGGCAATAAAATCACCATCCCCGCCAACTCTGTTAAAGTCGCGGTCATCGATTTAGGTGATTATTATTGCGCTTATCCGCAATTGACAGTATCCGGTGGTGCAGGTGCGGAAATTAATATCCATTGGGCCGAAGCATTATTTATAGAAAACGATGGTTATTCCGCAAAAGGCAACAGAAATGAGATTGATAACAAATATTATGTTGGCAATGGCGATAAATTTATTCCCGATGGCAATGACAACAGAACCTTCACCACTTTATGGTGGGAAGCCGGAAGATATGTTGAAGTATGCATAAAAACCGCAGATATGCCAATTACTATCGATTCACTATCGTTTATTGAAACCGGTTATCCGCTGGATATAACCAGCAACTTTATTTGTAATGATAACCGGGTTAATGCCATATTGCCAATAGCAAAACGCGCGATGCAGATGTGCATGCATGAAACATATATGGACTGTCCATATTATGAACAGATGATGTATATTGGCGATACACGTTTAGAGGTTTTGGTCACAAATATCTTATCCGCGGATGATAGTTTGCCACGTAAAGCACTGCAAATGTTTGATTATTCACGCGAGGCAACAGGTTTCACTTTCTCACGTTACCCCACCTGGGAGACGCAAACTATTCCCCCATTCACATTATGGTGGGTTTGTATGATTCATGACCACTGGTTATGGCGGGGTGACATAGATTTTCTGCGGACATTATTGCCCGGTATGCGCAGTGTAATGGAAGCTTTTAATAATATAATAAAAGATAATATCCTCACCGCGCCATCCGGATGGAACTTTACCGATTGGGTGCCAAACTGGGAAGGTGGTATTGCGCCGGATTCAATGCAGGAACCAAATGGCATACTGAATGTTCAATTTGTTTATACATTATTAAGAAAAGCGGAATTGGAAGACGCGTATGGCGATAGCAGAATGGCAGAACGTGACCGCGATGTAGCAGCGAAAATAATGCGGGAAACATTCAAATTATTCTGGAACGAAGAAAAAGGTATTCTTGCTGATAACTTATCTCATAATTCATTCAGCGAACACGCGCAGTGCCTTGCTTTATTAACCGGCATGGTACCTGCAGATAAAAAAGAGAGACTAATAGAAGGACTGTTAACAATACCAGACCTGGCACGGACAACTATCTATTTCTCGCACTATTTATTCGAAACATTGTACCAGATAGACAGAATGGATATATTTTTCAAACGCCTGGAATTATGGTTTAACCTGGAGAAAAACGGGTTTAAAACGACATTTGAAATGCCCGAACCATCCCGGTCGGACTGTCACGCCTGGGCAGCACACCCTATCTACCATTTTTACGCGTCAATTCTTGGTATCCGACCAATTGCCGGGGAATTCAAAAAAGTTCGAATAATGCCTAAACCGGGTGAGTTAACTAAAATAAATGGAACCATCCCCCACCCTAATGGCCAGATAACAGTTAATATCACATCATCCGGTGATAAATATAACGCGACAATAGAGTTGCCTGATGGCGTTACCGGTGAATTTGTTTGGGGAGAAAATGAATATGAGTTACAATCCGGTGTCACGGTGTATGAAGAGTTACTGATTAATGAAAAATGAAAAATGAAAAATTATTCGTAATAGTAACAGCAATAGCTTTAAAATCGGACATATTTGATAAATCAGTCGGATATATGGTGGCAAATAATAATAATTGCTAATTTCGTGTTAACTGCATCAAGCTCTGCGAGACTCAGTGGTTAAATAAATAAAACATTGGCATAAATATATAATTACTGGTATCTAATCTTATACAATTATTGTATAATCTATCTGTTAAAATCGAAATTACATTTTATAAAAATGTTTATTTTCAATTTAAGGAGAAAAAATGAAATTTCTATTGCGTTGCTGCATAATCGCAGCTGTAATCACTGTATCTTTACAGTCAACACAGGCATGTGTTGGTGCGCGTCCACTGGGCATGGGTGGTGCCTTTATAGGACTTGCGGATGATGCTGATGCTACTTACTGGAATCCGGCAGGCTTAGCTTTTCAGGACAGAAAACAGGTTAAAGGCATGTTAGTTTTGGAAAGTGACGTTAATTACAAAAGCAATCTGTCATTTGTATTACCTATTGAAAACAGTAAAACAAAAAATGACGATTCTAATACCGCGGTGGGAATAAATATAATCGGTTATAACACCTTATTAAAAAGTAGCAACGGAAAAACACTTACGCAGGAACCATTAATGATAAAGGTTTGTTTTGCGTCAAAGATTTCTAAAGATTTATCTATTGGTGGCACAATAACAAGACATAGCAGCACATTTACATTATCAGATAACACCGGGGTGCTTGATAGTGCTGACGTCAGTAGTTTTGGCCTGGATATAGGAATATTGAATAAAATTGATGACAAATTATCTATAGGTTTACTAATTCAGGACGTTAACAAACCAACTGATAAATCCAATGGTGTCGAGTTTCAAACTCACCTGCGAAACGTCCGTCCCGGTATGGCATACCGACCAAATGACTCATTTATCTTAACTGCCGATATTTATAATTTACTGGCAAGTGGCGGGTACAAACCCGGATTATGCCTGGGGTGCGAATATAAACCAGATAACAAAATGTATACAATTCGTGGCGGCATTTATCAGTTAAGTTCGGACAATTCCATGATAACATTGGGTGGTTCAGTCCATATTAACGAAAACGCGTCCGCAGACGCCAGTTTGCTTGATGGCAGACTTATAATTGGCGGGTCATACAGTTTTTAATGGTTGGATGATTGGCGTGTAAACATAAAACCGGATAACACAATGTTGTTGCCCGGTTTTTTACTTTTATGCCGATTCACGTATTGCGCATTGACCATACCCGCACTAAACAGGCATAATTAACCCATGAGTGATAATTTAGCTGCTGATATGATTGTTGGGTGTATTGCTGATATTGATATTGAAATATTAATAAAGCGTGGTATAACCGGCGTGATAGTTGATATGGATAATACCCTGGCACCATGGAGAAGTACTGATGTGCCGAAAAAGCATATTGAATGGGTGCAAAGCGCGTTAAAAAATGGAATTAAGGTTTGTATTTTAAGTAATGCCGCGTCAGATATCAGGGTAAAACCTGCTGCTGATATGTTGGGAGTGCCATTTATTACCAAGGCATGTAAACCACTGAAATCAGGTTTTTTACATGCCGCAAAAATATTGGATTTACCCATTGAAAAAATTGCTATTGCCGGTGACCAGGTATTCACAGATATTTGGGGGGGCAATATGCTGGGGATGTTCACCATTTTAACCACACCATTATCAACCCGGGAAGCCGTTATTACATTAATTTTACAACGACCATTAGAACGGTTATTGGGCAGACGCGAGAAGACGAAATAGTAGATTTAAAACCGTTCCTTAACAACCCTTGCCACCGTTATAACTGATACTGTTTTCGCACCTGCCTTCAACGCGGTTATGGCACATTCATTTAGTGTGGAACCGGTTGTATATACATCATCCAGAAAGCAGACGTTTTTATCTGTTATTGATTTTTCTACCCTGAATGCGCCGCGAATGTTTTTTTTGCGTTCTTTTGCCGGCAATTTCATTTGTGGTGTAGTGTTAATTATCCTTATCATCGCGTCATGGTCAACATTAATATTCATTAATCTGCCTAATTCTTCCGCTATTAATCCAGACTGGTTAAACCCGCGCATCTGCAATCTGTCGGCATGTAATGGTACCGGGATAATAACATCGATATTCAAACCTGTAACATCGATATTGTTTGCGGTAAACTCCGCTAATTTAACCGCAATTGCCCTGACCCCTTCATATTTCATTATATGTATCGCATGGCGCAATTCATCTTTATAATATCCGGCGCATCGGCAATTATTAAATACCGGTGGGGATTCCTTGCACTCCGCGCAAATATTGCCACCTGTTGCCAATGGGTCTAATGGGTTAGCGCAAATGGTGCAATACGGCGCAATAATCGGTGTAAACCTTGCCATGCAATCATCGCATATCACCGGTAATTGCAATTTTTGACACACCTCACAGCGTGGCGGAAATATTAAAGATAAAAATGCGTTAATAAAAACCTGCATTATTGAATAATTTACTGCTATAATGGGAAATATCCTTTATATAGAGTATATTTTTATCTATACAAAAAGAGGTGAACGCTATGATAGTTACAATTTCACGTCAGGCCGCTACCAATGGAGAATTAATAGCACAACTGGTTGCTGAACGATTATCTCTGAAAGTATACGATGAAGAGATAATCGATGAGGTTGCACGCAGATTACACAAAGAACCGGAAACAATAAAACGCCTTGATGAATCGCTGATTAACCCGGTAGAGGCGATTCTGATGGAATGGCGCGAATCTGTGAGTGAGCAGATGTATAGCAGGCAGTTGCGTGCCGCGGTCAGGTCTATTGCCCGCCTGGGGAATGCGGTAATTGTGGGACGTGGAGCTAATTTTATTTTACGCGGTTCAGAAAGCTTGCATGTGAGAATCGTAGCACAGATAGATTTACGAATAGGTATGTATGTTGCCGGTGAAGGTTGCACAGAAAAAGTAGCGTTGGAATGGATAAAAAGAACAGATAAACGCAGACATGAGTTTATACATAAATATTTTGACGCGGAAATTGAAAACCCGTTAAATTACGATTTGATGGTTAATCTGGGTGGACTGCCATTGGAAAAAGCGGTTGATATTATTGTTAAAGCCGCCGAAGTGAGAAAAGATGTTAAAATACCCGATGAACCACAGGCGATTCTGCCACAATATATAGAATTATTGGGCAAAAGACATTGGAAGTCTAAACCGATATCAACCAGATAATTCCTTTATGACCGGTTTAAGATTGCTGACCAAATTGCTGTTTTTATTAATTCGGTTGTTTGTTCAGCAACTTCTTTTACCGGTTTTCCATTTTTTGCGCAATCTTCCGGGGTGATGGTTAATACCACTACATCACGTATCTTTATTTCACCATTATCACCATTCATATTACAACTTACATCATATTGTCTGATAAAATATTTTAATAATTGTTGATTTATATCGATTATTGCTTTTTCTGTTCTATCCTTACTTTTTTCACCATAAAGGGTGATGATGTTATTATCCTTGCCCAGTAATAACAATGCCTCGTTTTTATCTTTATCATATTTCATATTGGCGCGAAAATTTACCACTGTCCAAATATTTATCTCTATCTTAAGTTTTTTCATTATTGCTTCTAATCGTGCTTTTCGTTGGCGAGGAAAAGGATGGTCATTCAGATAACCACTTCTTTCTACATCCTGTACTCTGTCAATTTGGTTAAGTCCCATTATTACCGAATACATTGCGGAAGGATTATATTTTTTTTGTTTATCCAAATAATATACTGCCTGTTCATCTGCCTGGTATTCCTGTTCAATGGTAAATCCGTTTAATATTGCTTCCTTTAATACTTCTGACATTAACGCTACCTGGCTAGGTTGCAGGTCATCCCGTTTTGAATAGATAGAAGCAATGATTAAAGCCATTTGAGCCACAGATAATGGCATACTTTTCTTCATGCTGTCACGAATATGGTACATGGCATTATGGGCAATTTCGTGCGCCAATACTGCCGCTAATTCGTCATCGCTTTCTATCGCGTTGGCTAATCCGGCAGTAATATACAGGTAGCCACCCGGCAAAGAAAAAGCGTTAATTTCCTGTGATTCCAATATTTTACAGGTATAAATAACATCAGGTCGTTGTGTGAAAGGCGCTATGGAATTAGCAATGGCAGTATACATAGCAATTTTCTTCGGATCATTTACAATTTTATTACTTTTTTCTATTTGTGTTGCTGTTTCTTTGCCTAATTTTTCTTCCGCGGGGGTTGTGGCAGTAGTAGATTCAGTGGCAAAACTAAATGTCGCTGATAATATAACCAAAAATAATAAAATATAATTTTTCATCACTGCTCTCCCAAAAAACAATTTATACAGGTAATTGCAAAACCGTTTTTCCTAATTATAGATTGCAATTCCTCAAAAGCCCCACCCCTCAATCCCCTACCCGTAGTAGAGGAGAAAACGGCAATCCGTGACAGACATCGAGAGGGGAAGCCAGGAAGGTGTCTGTCCCATCAGGATTATCTAAGGTTTTGCAAAAGCCTCTTAAACAATACGTTCAATTTGCCCATGCGTATTCAGGCATTAATAAGTCAGGTAATATACTAACTCCGCCTGTTGCGCATTCATGGTACCACGGAATTTTTCCGGTAAAAATCGATATTTCAATGTTAATGAATTTTTAACATCTACACTTCGCTCAAACTGGATAAGATATGCTTTACCGTCAATTGAATCAATTAGACTTTTTTGTGTCAGCCAATTTACCTGCAATTGCATACGCGAAGTTTTGGATAATCGCCCCATCATGCCAAAAGAACGTGTTAACAAAATTGCCGGTTTATCAAGTAATGGTTCCTGGGTGAAACGGGCAAATGTTTGAATACCCGGTGACAATGAATAAGCGGTATGGAAAAACAACCTGTCATCCTGTTCTGCCATCGCGGCATTTGGATTAGGGTTTCGCTCATAACCAGATTGCAGATATACATCATCACCGGCCATGCTACCCAGGGCGGCGGTTTGATTCTGTGACTCTTTTTTGTTCATCTGGGTTGTACGTTGACTAACTGTCATGCCGGATTCCGGAGTTGTTACCCATGTCGGCAATTGGCCAAACCCCCAGGTAGAACCATCCTGAAAAACGGTGCCACGCAAAGATGACTTCGCCCAATCCGGTAACGGTTTTGTGAATGGCATATATATGCGCCATACTGTACCGTATTGCCTGGTATTATCCGGCAATTGGGTTTCATTATATCCTAATTGAATATTCCCCTTCCATACTTGCCTGTCAACACCTATTTCTGATGTAAACTGTTCACCTTTTTTCTCTGTTTCATTACGAAAATGTTTACCGACTAATTTTGTTTTATCATTTAATGTTTCGGTTAATTCTCCGCCATATTCGCGATATCGCATAAAATCAGCATCATGCCAGACGCCGGTTATAACTGCCGGTTTTGTTCCCCAGGCCCTGTATACCAATGTATTTGCTGTTAATACCGGACCGTCATAATAGCCGAAAGCCAATGAAGTGGATTTCAAAGGTTTATATGACAGTAATTGAACAGACATCATATCTTTATCGAAATCAGCTTTTTTAGTATCTAAATTGTATTGACCTGTTTGTAATAACAATGTTGCGGGATTTTTTACCGAACCTACAGTTCCTTTAAAACCACATTCTAACCTGTTCTCTTTGCCGGATAAATAATTATCATTACTGCCAGCCAATAATGTGGATGTCCATGTCGGAGATATATTCCAGATGGCCTGATTATAAATAGATTTTGTATCATTTTTGTCAGGAGTATATTTTGTTACATATTCATTTGTAATTTTCAGCGTTGGTAAAACTTTCGTCTCCAACCGTAATTGGTTAAAATTATTATCAATGCTGCCCACCACACCGGTACGTTCAATTGAACTATTGGTCATCTTTCCTGTTAACTTCATATTCGGGGTAATATCCGCTTTCATATCAAGGTTAATTGTTGCGGCCTGTTCATTAGTCTGTTTGGTTAAACGTGTCAGATAATTCCCGGATAATGACAGCTTTTTCCATTCATTCCATGCCATTGTGTATCCGTATTCTGTTACGTCGGTATCCGTTTTTCCCTGGGTGGTATTGGTGGTACCCTGAGACATGGAAAAAGAAGATTTATTTCCTATCTTTCCAGACAATTTCATTAACTGGCTTTGTACTTCTTTGGTATCTTTTTTAGCAATTGCCGGGTCCCAGGTTTCGGTGAGATTTGAAATATTATAATCGACATGGTATTTTGAACTTAAATCCAACCCGACATTATTATTTTGTATTGTACGGGTCATCCCGTCTGATGCGTTTCCTTTTTGGTCAAAGGTGACAGCATTTAAATTGGATGTTACGGACAATCCTTTTACACCAGTATAACTGATATTGTAATCAGTTTTTTTCGTCCCCAATGTCAACATCCCCGCGCTATTAGTATCAATCTTTTTTAACTTTGTAACAGTTTCATTGAATCCCAAAAATTTCTGTCCGGTTTCATTCATTTCCGCGGATAATGTTAAGCCACTCTTCTTATACGCTACTTTAAAATCCATTAAAGAATCATCATTTTCTTTTCTATTTTTATCACCTATCATTTCTAATGGTGATTTTTTTGTTCCGGTTAATGATGAATTTGTGAAAAATCCGGAAATGGTAACAGGTCCGGATCCCATAACAGGTGCGTTTCCGGATAAGTTTAATGTTGACCCGGGATTTATATTGAAAGCAACTATACTTGAATCGGTTTGTTGTGCTGCCGCATTTGGTGTTGTTGTTTTTGTTGTTGTATTTGCCGGTGACGGATTTATAGCCCACAGGTATTGCGTTGCCAAAATCATGACGGTACAATATATTGTACGCCATAATTTTGCCAATCTATATTTTGTTTTGTTTTTAAAAATCAACATTTTTTAACTATAATCCTGTGCAAGACAAACAACTTGCATCATTATATACTTTTAAAGACACAGTTATTATTAATAAGTTACAAAAAAATTAAAAAAATCAGGAATTCTATTGAACAAACCATTCTTTACAGGTATTATTACACAATTGTCACAGCACATCTTATCTATAGGAGCATCAGATGAGTTTTTATCAATTGAAAGTGTTGGGAATATTTTCCATTTTAACGCTTTTTACCTGTTGTTTTAATTCAGTTACCGCGCAGATGGTTTCCGGATCAAAGATTCCCGGATTTGCGGAAACGATGAATTTGGATATAAAAGACGCCAATATATCATACAATGTCACATTCATTAACAGTTCTGCCCCTGCCTCTGTTTTATGGACGGGTGAACAGGCAACCTTTACATTCCAAATTTTAAATACCGGCAAAAATGCTATTGAAACAAAAGGACAAGTTGATTTAATAGCCTATGGTACCAAAGGCAGACCGAATGATATCTGGGTTCCGGATATGTATAAAATGGCTGATTGTGGCAATGTACCGGTGGATGTAAAAATTGCCCCCGGTGGTTACCAGACTCTGACGGTAAAACCGGTGGTACCGGCGCAAAATGGCGCCTATGCCCTGGTGCTTGATATGGGGAAATCCGACAGACGTTTTATCACCAGTTTTGTTCGCACCTTTAAGGCTAATCCAAAACCTG
>CAZNLA010000078.1:0-14725 GCA_964573385.1 uncultured bacterium | reverse complement strand
CGTTGCCGTGGGCTATGGAATTATTTTTTTAATCAGTCAGTCAGCAACAAAATCAAAGAGATATTACAATACGGGTGGGGTTGCCACGTGCGTTGTCGCATTATCATCTTTACCCATTTTTCAAAACGTTTTTGAACGGTTTGGGTGTTGAGGTGGTGGTTTCACCGCAGAGTAATGCTGACGTGATGGAATATCTGCATACCTGTCCGACGGATGAACCTTGTTTGCCGGTTAAACAGTTGTTTGCCCATGTACGGTGGTTGCAACGTAAGGGGAATGTGCATTTTATCTGGTTACCACGGGTAACATCAGTATTTGGTAATCCATGTTGTCCAAAGGCGATTGGCGCACCGGATATGGTGTATCACGCGTTGAACCTGGTCAGCAACCGGGTGTTAATGCCAACGATAGATATAACTGATGACCCGGGGAAGATGGTAAGGCAGATAGAACAGGTTGCGGAAAAGTTTGGATTGCATAATCCCGGATTTTTAAAGAAACTGTTGGCTTCCGCGCTTTTTGATCTTGATATGGATGTATCCCGTTGTGTTGAAGGCAGATTATCACCGGTTGATTTGTGGTTTAATTCGCGGATATATTTGAATAATGAGTTGGATGATGACGCGCCACGCATAGCCATTTTAGGTCAGCCATATTTGATATATGATAAAGTTAGCAGAGTAATTGCGGATTATATTAATCCCCGCGCCATAATAATTACTCCGGAGATGGTGAGTCAGAGCAAAATAGATAAAGCCGTTGAAGATATACCGGACGCGGATACGCATTTATGGCATTTGGAACGTCAGGTGTTAGGCGCGGGTTTACATCTAATAAATTCCGGCAAGGTAGATAAGGTTATTAATGTCACCGCGTTTGGGTGCGGCACATCTTTAGTTACCGAACCATATTTAACCACTGCCGCAGAAGATGCCGGTATACCATTTTTAAATCTGATAATTGACGAACATACCGGGGAAGCAGGCATATTAACCCGTCTGGAAGCATTTATTGACACTTCGCCTTTTGATGCTGAACCACCAGTTAAAAATTTGGTTCCTATTCATATTGAAAAAAGAGTAATCGGTTATCCGTCAATGGGACATGTTGATATCGGTTTTGATTCTTTCTTTGCGGATTCCGGGGTTGATTTTATTACTTCCCCACGGACAACACCGGCAATTGTTGAATTAGGACGCGATATAGCCCCGGAGTTTGCCTGTTTTCCATTTGTCAGTACCCTGGGGCAAATGCAGAATTTATTGGATAATGACGCAAATACCATATTAATGGTTGGGGGTAAGGGTTTATGCCGTTTAGGATGGTATGGGCAGATACAAGAATTATTATTGCGACGTTCCGGTAGGAATTTCGAGATGATAGTTGCGGATTCTTTCCTACCTTTACTCGATAAGTTTCCGGCATTTATGAGTAATATAAGAAAGATAACGAATAACGCGCCATGGTATAAATCGATGCCGGCGTTTTTATTTGCGTTGGATAAAATAAGAACTGCGGACAAAATTGTAGAGCAAGTGCGCTATTTACGCGCATATGAAGATGTTCGGGGTACCGCAGACGCATTACTTAAAAAATATTTTGCAAATTTACGCCAGATATCAGCCAATAGTGATTTGAAGAGATTTGTCAGCGATACATTTTTAGAATTAGCGTCTGTACCAAAGTCCGAGACTAATCCGTTAAAGGTTCGGCTAACCGGTGAAATATGGGTATTGTTAGAGCAGGAAGCTACTAATTATCTGGAACGATGGTTAGCAACGGCGATGCCACACCGGGTATTGGTAGATTGTCGGCACAGTGTGACAGGATGGTATGATGACCATGTGTTAGGGAAGGGGATGTTACGGCAACAACGGTTAGAATCGCAAAAAGCAGCAGAAAAATGGCTGGCGTATCCTGTCGGTGGTCATGGGTTAGAGTCGGTAGGAGATGTTGTATTAGCGTCGAAAGAAGATATTGATGGGGTTATTCATATATTTCCATTCACCTGCATGCCAGAAATTGTGGCACACAATATTATAGTATCCGTCAGTGAAGCATTGGATATACCGGTATTAACGTATATAATATCTGAACAAACCGGTGAAGCCGGAATGGCAACCAGACTGGAAGCTTTCCTTGATGTGCTGGAAGCACGCAAAAATGCGGTGAAATGAAAGAGATTATGCATTATTTAGGGTTGGATATTGGGTCGGTAACGACTAAAATGGCGGTGATAGATGAAAATCTATCTCCCGTTTATACATCATATATACGGACTAATGGCAGGCCGGCAGATGCGGTACGCCAGGCATTTGTGCAATTGGATAATTATTTTGAAGGTGATTTACCAATAACAGCAGTTGGCACAACCGGGTCAGGTCGCCATTTGGCCGCCGCGATGGCCGGTGCGGACGAGGTGCGGACAGAGATAACTGCCCATGCTGTCGCGGCGGTGAAATATTGCCCTTCAGTAAGCACGGTAATTGACATCGGCGGGCAGGACTCGAAGGTAATCTATATTAAAAATGGTGTCACTGTCGGGTTTAATATGAATACTGTATGTGCCGCCGGAACCGGGTCTTTCCTGGACCATCAGGCAGAAAGATTAAAAGTACCGGTTGAGGAATTTGGCAGTCTTGCCATGCAATCAAATAATCCCGCGCATATTGCAGGCAGATGTGGTGTATTCGCCGAGTCTGATTTAATACATAAACAACAGATGGGTGCGTCTTTACCAGACCTTGCCTCCGGATTATGTCTTTCATTGGCACGGAATTATTTGCAGAACGTGGCACATGACAGCAATGGTAAAAAATTACGGGATGTCATATTATTTCAGGGTGGGGTTGCCGCGAATATCGGCATGAAAAGCGCCTTTGAAAAATTATTGAAACGTGAATTGCTTATACCGGAACATTTTAAAGTAATGGGTGCCTGGGGGGCGGCAATTTTAGCGCACAGAAAATCTAAATCAACGAATTTCAGGACGAAATTCCGTGGTTTATCTAATCTTATTAACGTTAATGTCAGTCAGTCATCTTTCATATGTAATTCATGCGCAAACCAATGTGAAATTAACCAGTTATCAGTAGCTACCAATGTGGTTGGTCGTTGGGGAAACCGTTGTTCACGTTGGGATGACTTGACTTTACCAGCCATTAATAATAAGCCAGAAAATAAATATGACGTGGAGTGTGGTAGATGCGCGCGATAATAAGTTGGGTTGGGTGGAATATGTTTTTGGCGTTGATACCACTGGGGGCGGCGTATTTTTTTTCGTGGCTATTCAATAAAGATACAACAAAGAGCAGTAAAGTTTTTATTTATTTAAAATATTTCGTGTTAATCATAATTTTCCTGATATGGTTGGCTTTTTTACCCAATACCTGTTATCTGATTACTGAATGGCGGCATTTATTATCCTCAATAATATATTCGTCTGATGTCTCTGACACTAATGTGGATAGCAACCGGGATTTATTGGTGTGGTTTGCCATTCAAATGTTATTTTACATTTTGTATAGTGGTGTTGGGATGATGCTTTTTGTCTTATCTTCCAGACCCATGTGGCGTTTAAGCAAATTGTTAAAAATCAAATTCGTTGCCATTCCATTTTTCTTGTTAAATGCTCTGGGGGTATATCTGGGACTAATACCACGTTTTAATTCCTGGGATATTTTGCATCGGCCTTCGGTGATAATTAATGAGGTAATAAAGGTAGCCACAACTTTACACCTGTTAGAGTTAGTGATAGGACTTGCGGTATTTTTATGGTTGGTATACATATTCTTTGATATTTGGATTGATGGATTTAACAGACGGACTGAAAACTTAAAAAGGTGATACAAAACAATTTATTACTTTTTTGACTTCACTGATGAAAAACAATTATGTCCTGTGAAATTAAAATTGAAGACAGTTGCAAAAAGTATTATAATTAAACCATGAAAAAAATATTGTTTTTCATCATATTAATATTGTTAATCGCGCATTTGGGCTATGCCGAACAGTGGATAGACCAGGATGTTAAAGAATATCATGGTTCTGTTACTATCTTTGGCGGATTAATTGGCACATTCATCTGGTCGTCTGTTTATTTACTTATATATACTGCTTCAATAGGTGTGTCATTATCGTATTTTAAATATTACGTAGCTTTGGATGCGGAAACAATACGATGGGTAATATTCACATGGGTCGGCGGTTTGATAATTAATGCTATGGCATATAAATTTGTCCACAACACGTATGTCATTACAGCGTTAATCGCCATGCCGTTTATCTTCGCATGGTCATTCTTGATAAATTGGCGAAATGATATACCGATTGCGGATTGTCTTAAAATAGCAGGTATTACTGCTGTTCTTTGTTCGCCATATTTTGGCCCGACGTGGAAATTTTAAGGATTTTGTTGTCGATTACTTGAAATCGATTACCGAAAAGGTCATAAATTTATTTGACATAATACAGTTTCAAAACATATACTTTCTAAACAAAAAGGACGGGAATTAATCCCCGTCCTTTCATAATTCATAATAGTTGAGGTGACGGATATGACACGAGAAATGAATGATAAATATTTCCCCCAGGAGATAGAGAAAAAGTGGCAACAGATATGGGATGAATCCAACCTGTATCATGCTGAAATAAATGAAGATAAGCCGAAATATTATTTTATGGATATGTTCGCGTATCCATCAGGCGATTTACACTGGGGTCACATCCGCAATTATACCATTGGCGATGTGGTGGCGCGTTATAAACGTCATTGCGGTTATAATGTAATGCACCCAACCGGTTTTGACGCGTTTGGTTTGCCCGCGGAAAACGCCGCAATAAAACGTAAAGTTCACCCGCGCGAATGGACCATGATGAATATCGCGAATATGCAAAAACAGTTTCGCGCTATGGGTTATGGATATGATTGGCAACGTAGTGTAATAACCTGTCAACCGGATTATTTTAAATGGAATCAGTGGTTTTTTATTCAGTTGTATAAAAAAGGATTGGCATATAAAAAACGTTCTGCTGTTAATTGGTGTCCGGATTGTCAGACAGCATTAGCAAATGAACAGGTTGTTGATGGCACTTGCGAACGTTGTGAACATCCTGTAGTTAAAAGAATGATGGAACAATGGTATTTCCGCATTACAGATTACGCGGAAAGATTATTGGCGGGACATAATGACATTAGCTGGCCCGATGATATCGTGTCAATGCAAAAGAATTGGATAGGAAAAAGCCAGGGGGTAGAATTTGCCTGGAAGATAGAAGGCCATGACAAAGCTTTCCGGGTCTTCACTACCCGTCCGGATACGGTATACGGCGTTACTTTTATGGTATTAGCGCCGGAACATCCATTGGTAGACCAGATAACAACTGCTGAACAGTCTGATGCTGTACAAAAATTACGTGCCGAATCATCGAAATTAAGCGAAATAGACCGCGCATCAACAGAATTGGAAAAGAAAGGCGTTTTCACCGGTGCCTATGCGATAAACCCTATGAATGGCGAATTGGTGCCGATTTATATAGCGAATTACGTGATGATGGACTACGGTACCGGCGCGATTATGGCCGTGCCCGCGCATGACCAACGCGACTTTGAATTCGCCAGAAAATATGATATTCCGATAACTATTGTCATAGCACCGGAAGGTACTGATTTGGATGCAACCAAAATGACTTCGGCGTTTGTTGCTGAAGGGAATATGGTTAATTCCGCCGAGTTTAACGGAATGCCGTCGGATGATGGGTGGGAAAAGATTGCCGATAAAATGGAACAGATGGAAATTGGCAACAGAACAATTAATTATAGATTGCGCGACTGGTGCATAAGCCGTCAAAGATATTGGGGAACCCCAATACCGATGCTGTATTGCGATAAATGTGGAATAATTCCGGTTCCGGATGAACAGTTGCCGGTTTTGTTACCGGAGGATGTTGAGTTCACCGGTTCTGGTAAATCACCGTTGACCACCAGTGAATCATTCATGAATACAACCTGTCCCGGGTGTGGTGGACCTGCGCAACGTGATGCTGATACCATGGATACATTCATGGATTCATCATGGTATTTTTTACGTTATTGTTCTCCACTGGTTGATGATAAACCATTTAATGTAAGCGATATAAATCATTGGATGCCGGTTGATATGTATGTAGGTGGGCGCGAACATGCCACTATGCATCTTATTTATGCCCGATTCTTCACCATGGCATTGCATGATATGGGTCTGGTCGATTTTGATGAACCATTCACCCGTTTGTTTAACCAGGGGATAGTCACTGCCGGCGGGAAGAAAATGTCAAAACGCAGTGGCGCGGTACCACCAAATGACGTGGTAAATGATTACGGGGCGGATGCGGCGCGGATATTTATTATGTTTATGGCACCTGCAGGTGAAAGAGCGGAATGGGGGATAGACCCGGTAACCGGCAAACCTTATACCGTACCACCGGGAATCGAGGGTATTGCGCGTTTCCTTAATCGTATCTGGCGTATGGTTGCGCAAAATAAAGCCGCTTTCAGATTGGGTTGGCGCGACAGCATCAATATGCTGGAAATGGGGCCATTGGAACGCGCGTTACGACGTAAAACACATCAAACTATTTTAAAAGTTACCCATGATATTGAAAAAATGCAGTTTAATACTGTTATTGCTGCCATGATGGAATTATTGAATGAAATTTCTTCATTCAGTCCGGATTCCACTGATATTTATGCTGATGTTAATGTGCCATGGAGCGAAGCAATTGAGATGTTGCTGAGAATGTTATCGCCATTCGCACCACATATAGTAAGTGAAATATTTGAAGCGATTGGTATTGATGGCGATATGCCGTATTTACCATGGCCGGTTGCGGATGTCTTGGTTGCGGCAAATGAATCATTGGAAATTCCTGTTCAGGTTAATGGCAAATTGCGCGGTAAATTGGTAGTGCCGGTAGGAATAGATAAAGACAGCATGCAGCAACTGGCATTAAATGATGAAAGCGTGAAAAAATATATCGAGGGAGTAACTATACAAAAAATTATAGTTGTCCCTGGTAAACTTGTTAATATAGTTGTGAAATAGCTTTAAAAAACAGTTTTTCATAGCATTTGAATGGGCAACCCATGGTGGTTGCCCATTTTTTGTATCTACCTTTCAACAATCGTCCACTGAGCCTACCGATGTGACTGGACAAAGTCAGGGACTGACACCGAGTGGCGAAGCCATGAAGGTGTCTGTCCCATCTGGTTTCACAAGGTTTTGCGCAATCCTGTGTTGCACCCGCATTCAACTTTTGACTAATCTCTCATGATTTCATAAAATGAGATGGACAAGGGAGATTTTTTTTGACTTCAGATGGTTTAACCCCGATGTTTCGGCAGTATCAGGATTTAAAGAAACAGTATCCGGATGTGATACTGTTGTTTCGTTGCGGCGATTTTTATGAGATGTATGGTGAAGATGCTGTTACCGGAGCAGCAGCGATGGATATTTCGCTGACAGCACGTGATGTAAAGGGACAAAAAATGCCGATGGCAGGTGTTCCTTACCATGCGATTGACCGTTATCTGGGACGTTTATTGGCGGCAGGGCACAAAGCGGCAATCGCGGAACAAATGGAAGACCCGAAATTAACAAAAGGGTTGGTAAAACGCGATGTCGCCCGTATTATCACCCCCGGTACCCTGATAGAAGATAATTTACTTGATGAACGTAGCAATAATTACCTGATAGCCATACATACCAATAAGGGGTATGGGCTGGCTGTGGCAGATTGCAGCACCGGCGAGTTTGCTGTAACCGAAGTCACCGCAGAAAATGCCCGTGACAAGATACTGGAAGAAGCATCACGGTTAATGCCGTCAGAGATTGTATTGCCGGATAATATAGCGGAAGACGCTGAGTTTATTGAAATATTAAAAGCGCGCACCGGAGCAACGATATCAGTACCCGATTCCGGCGGATATAACTGGACCAGTGCCTCTGAAACGTTAACCCGGCATTTTGGCGTAACAACATTGCGTGGTTTTGGCTGCGAGGAGATGCCTATTGCCATTGAGGCAGCAGGTTTGTTGCTGAAATATTTGCAGGATACCCAGAAAAACGCGGTCAGCCAGATACGCTCTTTAACAGCGTATTCCATTGAAGATTACATGCTGCTGGATTCATCAACACGGCGCAATTTAGAATTAACAGCATCATTGCGGGATGGCGGCAGGACGCACTCGTTGCTTTGGCTATTAGACCAGTCACGTACTGCCATGGGTGCGCGTTTATTAAGGAAATGGTTGCTGGCACCATTGCTGGATATTAATTCGATATTATCACGTTTGGATGCTGTGGAAGCCCTGAGAAAAGATGATATACTGCGCGAAAAACTGCGGGATACTTTGCGCGGCGTTAATGATTTGGAACGTCTGTTGGCAAGATGTTCGGCTGGAAGTGGCAATGCCCGTGATTTGGCACAACTTCGCGATACATTAACGGTGGTGCCGGTATTGCTGGACATTTTACAATCCGGCGCGCCGATATTACAGGAAATAGCCGAAGGCGCGGATAAAATTGATGATTTACGACAATTGCTGGCGATCGCGGTGGTAGATAACCCGCCATTATCTGTCCGTGATGGTGGCATGGTGCGTAAGGGATACGATAAAGAACTTGATATCCTGCGAAGCGCATCGACAGAAGGCAAAGATTGGATTGCGGCATTAGAAAACGAGGAAAAGGAAAGAAGCGGTATAAAAACATTGAAAGTAGGATACAACAATGTTTTTGGATATTACATTGAAATTAGCCGCAACAACCTTGATAACGTGCCGGAAGATTATATTCGCAAACAAACACTGGCCAATGCGGAACGTTATATAACACCAGCATTGAAAGAATATGAAGCATTGGTGCTGGGTGCGGAAGATAAAATAAAAGACCTGGAATACAGCATACTGAATAAACTGCGCGAAACAACTGCGCGGGAAGCCGACAGAATACAAAAATTAGCGCGGGTAATAGCAAAAACAGATGTCTTAGCAAGTTTTGCGGAAACCGCCGCGCGTAATCGTTATGTGCGTCCAACCATTGATGATTCTGAAGAGATAATAATTACCGGTGGACGCCATCCGGTGGTAGAACAAACTACTTCCGGCGAACGTTTTATATCTAATGACGCGTATCTTAACACAGACAGTCAGCAATTGATAATTTTAACCGGTCCAAATATGGCAGGAAAATCAACATGGTTGCGCCAGGTAGCGTTAATAACATTAATGGCACAAATAGGTTCATTTGTACCTGCAGACGAAGTGCGTATTGGTGTTTGCGACCGCATTTTTACCCGCGTGGGTGCCAGTGATGACCTTGCAACCGGCCAGTCAACATTTATGATGGAGATGACAGAAACCGCGAATATCCTGAATAACGCAACTAAAAAAAGCTTGGTAATTCTTGATGAAATCGGTCGCGGAACCTCTACATTTGATGGTTTGTCATTGGCATGGGCAGTTGCCGAACATATACATGAATCGCCACGAATGGGCTGTAAAACGCTATTCGCCACCCATTATCATCAATTAAACGAATTGGAAAACACCCTGAAACGTGTTAAAAATTTCCGCATTGCGGTTAAAGAAACTGCGGGAACGATATTATTCTTGCGGAAAATTGTGCCGGGTGGCACTGACCGCAGTTATGGTATCCATGTCGCGAGACTTGCCGGTTTGCCGGCAGAAGTAATTCAACGCGCCGGACAGGTGTTACAGTCACTGGAAGAAAATGACGAAATAACCGAAAAAGCCCGCGGCCTGGCCGACCGCCATGTTACAATTCCACCCCCGACACCGCGCACGCAGTTAACATTATTTGAAATTAAAGAACATCCAATTGTAGATGAATTAATGGATATTGATATTGATGACATGACACCACGACAAGCACTGGACGCCATCGCCCGTTTACAGAAAAAAGCCGGAAAGAATAGGTAGCCATCCTCACCTATTTTCGGATAAATAGGTGGCCTTCACTATTAATTTGCGAGTCTTTTAAATATTGGTAGTGGGGGTACGCAGTTAATAGTTAAAGATGCAGTAAATTTTGTATTTCAAGCATTTTAATCTCAAATTTCCGCCATTCTAATAATTTATAATTTTACAGACAATTGCAAAACCCAATTATATCTATTTTTTTCTGTACGGAATGCCGTCCCCGGCATTCCTCTTTGAGATAGAAACTCTCTATTAACGGAATGCCGGGGACGGCATTCCCTACAATTAGGACACGTTTTGCAAAAGCCTCTTTACATTTTACATTTTTAATTTACGAAGTCAGTTGTTGCTTTCGGGGTAGTTGAATAAATAGTTAAAGAAAATCAAACCCACTTCCAACCACCGACCAGCGTGGCAAATAGATAAATAAGAAAACAAAATGTCTTCTAATACTTTTTAATATATTCCTGCCAAGTGTCAGCATAAAACTCTTTGATATCTGAAATAGCTTTTTCATCGGGTTTTGTTTTCCAATAATCAATTCCTTGTCTTTTAAATTCTTTAACAATTTCCATTTTTTTCTTATACTCAGGTGAATCTAAATCATAAATCCAATACATACGTAATGTATTTACAGGATAAAACTTTTTATGTGGATTTTCTGGATCTTTATAATTTAAATAATAACAATCTGCTACATTAGCTTTTTTTTCAACAATTAAATAATAAGCATAATCTGGGTATTCACTACAGTCAAGTGCTATAATTGCCGCTGTTGACTGTGATCCTGATGTCTTATGATTAATATCTGCACCCTTTTCCACTAATGCCTTTGTTTTCTCAATACCACAACCAATAGATTCTATTAATGGACTGTTTCCAGCTTCGTATGTATAACCGGGTTCTCCACCCTTGAAGTATAAATTGGGGTCAGCACCATGTTGAAGTAACAATTTGACATATTTAGCATCTTTTTTAGCATTGCAATCAATCCATGAAAAACCCGCGGCTTCATATAGTGCTGTTTTACCATAAATTGTTGCAATATTAGGATTGGCTCCGTTCTCAAGCAGTGCCTTCAGGGAATTATATTTCTCCATACCCACACACCAGCGGATTAAAGGTGATTTTTCCACCGGTTCAACACAATTTAACAATTGAGGATTTTCAATGGCAATTTTCTTTATTTTGCTGATATCTTCATCACGCACAGCCTTTGCCAACTCCCACGCGGGTGTATTTTTCCAGTTAGTAATATCCACCCTGGCATCACTGGAATTAGAGTTACATCCAGATATTAAGAGAATACTTACAATTAAAGTTAGCAATTGGTGTAGCAATCTGGTTTTAATAGTTAATATCCTGGCAGAAAAATTGAAATGCTCACCCATTTTCCTCTTTTTCTCAATCTTTTCATTTTTAAAAATGGCTACCATTTCTCTCCTTCAATAATTCTAAATATTTCAGTAAATCAACATCATTAAAACACCTGAACACGATTATTTTCATGCTGTGTATATTATGTTTGACATCAGGTATCACAACTATAACGGTCCATGGTATATAATAATTATACAAAGATATTTATTATTTATCAATATTTTATGGAAATGGTCCGGTTAAATATAACATTCGTTATTTATTCCTTGTAATAGTTAACATATCTTTATATTGCCAGTTCCATTAGCACATTACCGGGGAGCAGGCTAGGAAGCCTGCGACCCCAGTGTATTGGACCGCAGGCATCTTGCCTGCCCCTGTTGGAATTTTAGTGGAAACTACCAGAATGTGATTTTCTGTTTACGTGCTTTGTGGTTGTAAAAGTGTCTGTTTGATGCCTGTTCCATTAACACTATATCGTGGTATTTTGAATTAGAATCTTAATATTTTTTCAAAATAATATTGACATAAACCAACTCAATAGCTAAAATTAATGAAACCGGTTTAACAAGCGGTAAGTTTATTAAGGAGCAATTGTATGTTTCAGTATTCATCACGACGGGGTTTTACTCTTATTGAGTTATTGGTTGTAATTGCCATTATTGCTATTTTGGCTGCCATTCTTTTTCCCGTATTTGCGCGGGCACGCGAAAAAGCGCGACAGACTACATGTTCGAGTAACCAACGGCAGATTGCTTTATCTGTGCAGATGTTTGCACAGGACCATGAAGAAACTCTTCCTTATTCAGTATCTGTGTGGAAAGATATCAGTGCAGATGCAGGTGTGTTAATATGCCCTAGTGCCGGTAAAACGTTGACAAATGGATATATGTATAATGAAACATTATCCGGTGCATCACTTGGTGATGCTACGGTTATTCCTGATCCGGTTAAAACATGGGTTACTGTTGATGCAAGGTCAAACGCCACGGATTTAAGACATTCCGGCACCGCGGTATGGAGTTATGTTGATGGTCATGTAGGGACAGCAAAGGCCGCCGGTGATACCACTCCCATGACAAACTATATCGGAGTTGATTTAACTACCAAGGGCAGTTTCTGGTCCAGTGGTGGTGGATTTGTTTATGGCACAAAAGGTTATCTATTATGTCGGGCAAATAGTAGTTCTGCTGATGTGACATCTGCGGCGTATGATTATGTAAGTGCAATAACGCAGGTAACGCCGGTATTTTCTTATGTTAATCGTTCCACTAATACCACTGCTCCTATGGGGCTTACCGACCCGGCAGATGGTATACGTAAGTTAGGAAAATGGTATACAGGTACATCAAACTCATTCACTGTCGCAACAAAGGCTACCGATTCAAAGATAGCAGTTCATAAAATCGCGATTTATTTGGCCGCCTGGAATACCGGTGCACCACAACGATATGAAGCACTTGATATGCAGGTAACACGTGATGGTCAAACATCAACCTTAGCTACTGTCAGTATGACCATCAATTCATCCGGCTCACAGGGATATGGCGATGGTAACTGGTATAAGTTTGAGTTCCGTGGCGATCTTTTAACCGTTACATTGCGTAAAACTTCAGGTACGCAAAACGCTGTTATGAGTGCTATTTGTTTTGATTAAGATCAACATTCAATGATTTCTATCATTTTCTCATAATTTTTCATGGTCAGGGCAGATAATTCTCTGCCATATGGGCAGGCACTGGGCATCAGTACAAATCCTCGTCCGGGGCCTGTGGTACCTTCACTGATAGCTGTTTTTACCTTTTCCGCGAACTGGTTAGTTGGCATATTTTCAATGTCGCTAATCTCAAGATTACCGAATAAAACCATTTGTTCGCCAACTTTTTCTTTTACATACTTTAATTCGACATCACCCTGTGGTGCCGGTTCTATCGGGTCTAATCCTGAGGCGCCGGTGGCAGCAATATGTTCCAGTATATCATGTAACTTACCATGGGAATGTATCCGTGCGAAACCGCCATATTTTTGTATTGAATTGACGATTACTTTGTCATATCCTACCACATAATCATGGAATAACGCGGGTGGCAAATACGGTGGTGACGCGTATTCCGGTCCATATACCCGCCATAATCGTCCCGGCAATGCTTTTGCCATTGCTTCGATTTTTGGATACAGGATTTCTGCAAATCTGTCGAGTAATTTCCTGAATAATTGCGGTTCGGTTAAGGCAATTACGGTATATTCTTCCATACTGAACATTGATGCCGCTATGCATAATGGGTCCGGGGTATCAATCATTACAATGCCGGTATCACCCAATTTTTCTTCGGTTTTTAATACAAAGTCAACATCCGGGGTGCCGCCGAATGTTGGCATGGGTAAATTAAGGTACGCTTTCAAATCATCTTCATTTTTTAATAAATGTTCCAATGTCCAGACAGTATTAACATCAGGTTCCTGCATTGACCGACTGGTAAATTTATGGTTGCCATCATCGATAGTAAAAGTGGTATAACGGTTACCATCGCGTATTATTGATTCTGTTTTTGATATAGCGGAAACCGGGTCAGTCGGCGCGTCAATAAATGGAACCCATCGCATCACTATACGGTCTGTTTTCTCTCTTGTCAGTTGCAGTAATGGTTGCCATGATGGATGCGAAAAGATATTAAATGGATTGTCGTTATCAGGATTTTCATCCAATCCGTTAAGTTCATAAAATGAAACGGCGGGTCGGTCGACCGTTTCACCACGTAAAGTTGCCATTAATCTATCACGACGAGAAAGCATATCTGTGCCCCCATATAAATGTTTCAGTTGAAGTATACTTTTTTTTTATAATATTTGGGAATAATTTATGGTGAAAAACGTTTTTATTATTTTTGAAGTGGTTACATTTAAACAAAAAAATGTTATTATTTTTATAGTTATTTTACGTTTGCAAAGCGAGGACCGTTATGCGGCAATGTCCTAAGTGCGGTGATAAATATTCTGATACAGATTTACGTTCAATATGTCCATCATGTTTGGTTTCATTAAAATCGGTTACTGATGTGTCGATATCTGACACCATGTCTGCACCGGGTGCAATATCAATGGATATTGGCTCTGTTTCGCCGTCATCATACATTACACCCGTTGAAGTTACCACCACCAGAATGGTGATGACAGATGTATCGCCGGTTCAGGTTGAATCAAATATTATATGGTCAGGCAATACGGAAGCAACTGAAGGCGTTAAGTTTGAAGTATATGATGCCAGTCAACAAAACCGGCAGTTAACTGACGCGTTGGCAGCATCAGAAAAAAAAGCCGCCGCCGAATTGGCGCAGATAGAAAACGAAGCAACAGGTTATCAGAATA
>CAZNLA010000077.1:0-14737 GCA_964573385.1 uncultured bacterium | reverse complement strand
TTCCGCCTAAAATCCTGACTTTTTTTGTGCGGATTTGGTTGCTAACGGCCTAATTTTTTATTGTTTCATATTGAAGTTTTGAGTATAAATCAGTGACTGACACCGAGTGGCGAAGCCAGGAAAGTGTCTGTCACATCTTGATGCCGCAAGGTTTTACAATTGTCTGTTTAATTTTAATTTTAATTAACCATCCAATTTCTTCCTTGACTAACTGTGCCAATAAAACGGATAATATCATCATTCAGAAGATGTTGACTGGTCTTCGCGGTACTATTTATCATTAGAAAATTCGCGCGTATTTTCCATTTTAATAAACGTTAAAAATAATGGCGAATTTTGATATGTATTTTGATTTTTACAGGTATAGACATGAGAAAAATAATTAATTATTCACAACTTTTTCAAATAAATGATTACGTTAAAGTTTTAGATGGTGTTTATGATATTGACAGTGATATAGAGATAGGCGGATTTCAGGGTAAAGTAATTGAAGCGGAAATAGTAAGAAAAAAACAGTATCTCATTGTGGAATTAGATGATCTTACTGTGCATAGTATGGATTTGTCTTTGATAGATTATTGTATTAATGAAGGTATTGATATGGAGTTTATCAAGGTAGAGGCCAATGATGTGGTAATGGTTGAACCGGACGAGATAAAAAGGCGTAATGAAAATGATATAAAATCTTTGGGAACAGCTTTTCAGAACTTAACCCGGGATGATATCAGAAAAAGCACTATCTCCAAAACAGGATTTAATGATGGCGTTAAATATGCAACATCCGGAGCAATAGAAAAATATATTGTTAATAACGGTAAAATATTTGCTACTGTGGAGAATAATTACGACAGTAACATTGTCCAGATAATTGAAGATAAAAAGCGGATTGTTCCTGTCTGTTCCTGTGGCAGAAACTCAATATATTGCAAACATATAGTTGCGGTGTTAATGCATACAATTGATAAATTAGCTATCAGTAGAAGAACATCAACACCAGAAACAAATACTAAAGTTAAAGAACCATTAAAAATATCAAACAAGGCAGACGCACAGGAAATAGCTAACCTGGTAACAACTGCAAAAGAAAGACAATTACATAAAGAATCAAATGATGAAGAAATTGATTCAAATACAACAATAACGGAAGAAGTTAAACAACAATTACCAGAGTATGACTCAGCAATAATAGATTTGTTTCGACGTGCTAAATCGTTAAATCCGCTATTTGCCTGGATTAACAGTAGATCACACCCGTTGGGAAAATTAATATTCGAAAACAAAACAGTGTATGTCACCGATGTAAATAATATCTATGTCGATTTAGATGTAAAGGAACCGGGTGGTTCGATATATAAAGTAAGAATTACCAATAAAAAGAATGAATTTGAAGCATTAAAAATGACATGTAATTGTGCGACAGCACAGGGTTTTGGTTCATATACCACCTGCGGGCATCAGGTTGCGGCAGCATACACATTACACCAAATTGCCACAGAAAATGTTAATCCGGTACAAAAAGAAAGAGACCTTACATATATTTGGGAATCTAAACTATCAAAAATTCTTAATATCTCAGATACACCCAAAAAGCAAACTTCAGCATCTGCAATGCTTATTTTAAGTTTAAAAATGACATCACAAAATGAGAATTGGATTGTAAAACCATATACCATTTCAACATCTGCATTTAATAAAGAAGACATTGATGATAAAGATAAAATAACCCGGTTACTATCCACCACCAGTGCCCGTTATGAGGCAAAAGAGATATCATTACATAGTAACTTACCGGCGAAATTTTTATACAGCAACGCTGAATTAACAAAAACAGTACGCATAATCGCGTTATCAAACAATTATTATGTGGGTAATTCGCTTGAGTTTGCGTTGCCACATCTGCATGAGACATTGTTATTCCGTGCGGATGATGGTTATAACGGAAATCCATTTGCGCATCCTATTATTCAGGTTGATAATACACCACGCAAATTGTTGATAAATATTGAACAAAATATCTCAAATACCCGCATTCAACCGCAAATTAATATTGATGATGAAATACTGCATCTTAGCCATTTAAATACTTTTGTTATCAGTAATAATCCATTCGTTATATTAACAAATAACAGATTGTTCCAGATCGACGGAAACCCGGAATTGCTTAAACGTATGTTGGATACGCAGGAAATTGATATACCGGAATCCGGAAAGAAAACCTTTGTCACCCGTTATCTGCCAAAATTAATTGACTACGCGCATGTATCCGGAAACAGTATTACAAAACGTGAAGAATTAAATGTGTCACCAGTTAACCGTATTTATCTGAGTGAAAAAGATGACGCAATTATTGTTGATTTGGCATTCGCGTATAACCTTTATGAAATGACTTTGGATTTAACATGGCCTGATGACGCAATGCAGTTTGATGAAGAAAATGAAACATTAATGCATATATTCCGTCACAAAGATGAAGAGATGGAAGCCTGGCAGAATTTGAGTAGTTTTGGTCTTAAACGTGATGAAAACCATTTTGTACTGAGACAAAAAGTATCTGCGGTTGATTTTCTTTTGAATTATTTACCAAAAATTCAAGCCGCCGGATATGAAGTTTATGGTGAAGAATTGCTGAAGAACTCCCGGGTTAATCGAAATTTCCCAAAAATGAAATTGTCGATATCATCAGGGATTGACTGGTTTGATGTATCAACAGTAATAAGTTACGGTGATGTAGAAGTTTCATTTTCTGAAGTTCGCAAAGCCATGAAACATCGGCAAGGGTATGTTAAATTGCCGGATGGTTCCATGGGGGTATTGCCGGAAGAATTATTAGCGCAATATCGCATATTTTTCGCTTTGGGGCAGGATACCGAACAAGGTATACGCATGTCAAAAACACAGGCAACATTGCTGGAATTGACGTTGCAAAATGCTGAAGTCGATTTTGATGAGGAGTTCACCAACCGGGTAAATAGATTAAAAAACTTCGATGGGATAAAAGAGCAAATATTACCATCTAACTTTGTCGGTGAATTGCGACATTATCAAAAAACTGGTTTCGACTGGTTGCATTTTCTGCATGAATACGGTTTTGGCGGTTGTCTTGCTGATGATATGGGGATAGGAAAAACTGTACAGGCACTTGTCTTTTTACAATCATTACTATCAACAGGACATACCACGTCCGCGTCACTTGTTGTAATGCCGCGTTCTCTGCTGGAAAACTGGGCACGCGAGTCGGCCAAATTTACCCCGGATTTGAAAGTATTGATTCATGCTGACATTGACCGCAGCGAAAGTCACACTACTTTTGATGGTTATGACATGGTTCTTACCACATATGGCGTAATGTTGCGGGATATTGAACTATTTCGTCAGTACAAGTTCCACTATATAATACTGGACGAAGCCCAAGTTATTAAAAACGCAGTTTCACAGTCTGCGCATGCTGCCCGTCTGCTTAATGGCGAACATCGACTCGCCCTTACCGGTACCCCGGTGGAAAACTCTACAGTGGAGTTATGGTCACTTTTCGCATTTCTTAATCCGGGCCAACTGGGTTCACTCGATGCGTTCCGCAACCAATTTGCCAACCCTATACAACGCAATCAAAACGAAAAAACAGCGCAAATATTGCGGGCAATTGTACATCCATTCATTCTGCGCCGTACCAAAGAACAGGTCGCACCGGAATTACCACCGCGGACAGAACGACTGATTTATTGCGAAATGTCGCCATCCCAAAAGAAGTTATACATTAAAACCAGGGATAAATATCGTGATGAATTAATGGGATTAATTGATAATAAAGGCATACAAAACGCGCATTTAAAGGTGCTGGAAGGCCTGTTGCGATTGCGCCAATTGGCAAACGACCCCAGATTAATTGATAAATCATTCAAAGGCGAATCATCAAAATTTGAAGCAATTCTGGAGGCGATGGAAGTACTGCGGGAAGAAGGGCATAAAGCATTAATTTTCTCACAATTTACCAGCATGCTGTCACTATTGCGTACGTCAATGGACGCGCGCCAATGGCCCTATTTATACCTGGATGGCAAAACAAAAAAACGTCAGGATTTGGTAGATAAGTTCCAGGAAGATGAAAACATACCATTTTTCCTTATAAGTCTTAAAGCAGGTGGCACCGGACTGAACCTGACGGCGGCGGATTATGTAATACACATAGACCCCTGGTGGAATCCCGCAGTAGAAAGACAAGCCACCGACCGAACTCACCGTATAGGCCAGGAACGTCCCGTAATGGTATACAAATTCATCGCGGAAGAAACAGTGGAAGAAAAGATACTGGTACTACAAGAGAAAAAACAGCAGTTGGTAGACCAACTAATATCCACCGAATCCACCCTGATGAAGTCACTAACCCGCGACGACGTCGCAGCGTTGTTTATGTGATGATGGGCAATATATCCACGGTACATTATTCAAGAAAAAATCCTGCAGGCAAAGCATGCAGGATTTTTGGCGTTTAATAATATACCATCTTCCTTTAGTCACCCGCGTCTGATAATGCGTCTCTTACCTGGGCATTGGTCAATACCAGTTGCCCGTCGTCCTCGGCGCGATGGATGTCTGTTATCAGGGTTGTGGATAGCATTGCGTCTACTAAATCCGGGGTGAATTGTCTGCCTCTGCATTTAAGCAGTTCACTTTCAATAATTTGTATCGGCAGTCGCGGACGGTAGCATCTGTTGCTGGTCATGGCATGTATCGAGTCGCAAATTCCCAGCACCTGTGATTCCCAGGGGATGTTGTTGCCGGATAATTTATCGGGATACCCCATACCATCCCAACGTTCATGGTGCGCGCGGACTATGGGAGATAAGTATGCCAGTGCTTCTACATTCCCGACAATATCCGCGCTTAAAATAGTATGTGATTTCATTATGTCAAAGTCTGAAGGTGTTAATGGTGCAGGTTTATTTAATATTCCTTCCGGAATACCAATTTTGCCAAGGTCATGTACCAGTGCCGCCTGGCGCAGACGGGTTAATTGATTTTTATCTACATTCATTGAACGTGCAAAATTATCTGTAAGCCATAACACCGCCATACTATGTTGACCGCTATAAGCATCACGCAATTCAAGGCTCATCAGTAACGCGTAAACAGTATCGCGCATTTGTGTGGTTATAAGATTTTTCGCCTCTTCTACCTCGTGGCATAAAGACTGATAATCCTGTTGAATAGCAGCAATCTCTGCAGAGCGCAACAGAACATCTTTACGGCGTTCCATTCCTCTGCTTACAATACTTGCCAATTCTTCCGGATTAAATGGTTTGGTCAGATAATCAAATGCTCCCAGGCGCAGTGCTTTACGCGCAGTTTCGATTGTCGCGTAAGCAGTAACTAAAATAACCTCGACGTTAGGGTCGCGCAGTTTAATCTCCTGCAATACTTCTATACCACTCATATCCGGCATACGCAAATCCAGCAACACCACATCTGGCTGTACTTCAGGAAGCCGGACTATTGCTTCTGTCCCACTGGATGCCATTTCTATATTATAACTGTTTTTCAACAGCATTTTCATCGATTCGCGGACGCCGCGTTCGTCGTCAACGATAAGTACGCGATTTTGTGTCATCTTTCTCTTTCTCCCCGCCGTCTTTTAAACTGCGGTCTAACGGTAAATTGCACCTTACAATCATTTTTTCGCCATCCATTTCTATATTCATATCACCCTTATGCTGACCAATTATATATCGCGCAGCAGGTAAACCCAAATCAAGATCATCTTCGGGTATACCACGGGATAAAAATTGGTCCCATGGTTCCATTAATCTTGAAATATTTTTATTTTTCGATTCTGTTTTCAACTCTATTACAATACTATCCATATTGCTGTAAGCTGATAATGCTATTTCTGCATCTGTATTTGCAATCTTTATCATAGAACGCAACAAACAAACCAATGCGGTTTCCAACCGATGCCTGTCAGCGATGATAGCCGGCAACTCTAACGGCATCATTGACTTCACCCGGGTACGAATATCTTCTGGCCCAATTACCCGTTCAATCATTGGCACTAACAGCACTTGTTCAAACTGGAACTCCGCGTGATTAGTTAATACCAGTAACTGCTCCAACATTAAATTTACGCGATTTACCTCCGGTTGCAGCACGTCTCCGCAGAAATTAATAAAATCGGGATCGCCTGCATGCGTTGGCATCAGATTACTGAAGGTAGATAATGTCACCAATGGATTGCGCAATTCATGTGCCAGATAATGAACAAGATTAGTGATTACTTCTAAATTTACTCTTTTTCCTTTTTCATCCTCTAACTGTACTTGCAATGTCAGGTCTTCCAACAGCAACATTGATGAACCGTCCGCAGTTGCCAGAGTATGTCCGCTTACCATAACACGTACAGCAGTTAATGGCAAAATAATTTCCTGCCTGGCCACCGGTTTACCTATTAAAGCAGCATAAGCCAGGTCTCCCAAAGGTGCCGGTAAACTGCGCAAATCACGACCAGTAATTGCACCGGCGTTTTTGCCCAGCATGCGTTCCGCGGCAGGGTTAACAAATGCTACTTTATAATCACCATTAAGTACTATCGCACCATTCGGCATGGCGGTTAGCATCTGCTCGGTTAAATCATGCTGGTTTTTAAGAATGTTATGACTGCGATGCCGTCGCAAAGCATCAGAAAAATGATTACCCAGCATATATAAGGTATGCAATTCTGACGATGTATATAATGTGCTGGTGACCCGGGTGCCAATTGCAATTATTCCTGTTAATTGACCATCGTCAAAAATAGGGGTAGCAACGGTAGCCTGCATATATTCCAATACAGAATTCACTTCACGGTTTGCACCACCGCGCAACGCTATCTGTCCGGTTGAGGAAAGATGCTGGGTTAACGGTGATATTTGTGGCAATAACAAAGAGGTTGTTAACGCTTGCGGCACACCACGATACGCCCGTGGAATAAACATCCCGGTATCATCATCCCGCAACAACAATATCGCACGGGTGGTATGCGCGGCCTGCGCTACCCAATTAATAAACTTATCCGCAAGTTCATTTTCGTTATTACAACTGAAAATATTGGCAAAATTCGCAAACTCGGTATTCTCCAGCAAATTATTATTAGCCTGAATCGGTGCCGGTTGAATATTTTCCATTGGTTGCTCTGCCACTTTTTCTTTATTTAATCTGTGAAGGAAAATTTCCAGCTTATCATCTAAATTTAACAAATCGTTGGCCCACTTATACCATTCATTTCCTGATAACCCATTGCCTTCAACAGCAAATATCTGCATTTCAGGTGATATCGCGCGGATAGCAACCACCAGGCCATCTATCACTGCTACCGGAAAATCTGTATCAATAAATATTGCTGTTATCGGTAATGACTGAACGCGCGCGATAACCGCCGCCGGACTGTCATCAACTATCATAGGTATTACCGGAACTGCCAGATTCAATCGTTGTCTGACTTTGTCTGCTTTCTTATTATCTTTAGTTAAAAAAGCTATTAATTGCACTGTATCATAGCTCCAATATCACCTGACGCCGGCAAGGATAACACCATTGTCAACCCTTTACCCGGTTCACTTTCTGCACGTACATACCCACCATGAGATTTAATAAATTGATATGTTAACGCCAAACCTAACCCATGCCCACCTGTTTTAGTGGTATATAATGGTTCAAATATACGGTTAATTTCCGAACTTTCCACGCCAGGACCGGTATCAGATATCTGGCACACTACCATATCATCAACTGACTCCATATTAATTTTCAACTCGCCACCATCCGGCATAACCTGAACAGCGTTTGTTAAAACATTTAAAATGGATTGATATATTTGTCCGGGGTCGCCAAATACCGCCGGTAAATTATCCGGAATATTTACAACAACTTTTATCTGGTTAACATCACATTCCGGTTTTATTAAAATAATCAGCCTTTCAATCATTTCCTGCATATCAACCGGTTCATGGTCATGCGATGGTTTACGCACTAAATCCAGCATTTGCCCCACCAGCCTGTTTATGCGATCAACTTCACGCACCACCGTTTTAGAAAAATCGTTTCTAAACTCTTCATCGTCAAACTGTGTCGGCAACAGGAAAGCGAATGTTCGAATTGGTACAAGCGGATTTTTAATTTCATGGGCAATTGACGCCGCCATCGCACCCATGCTGGAGAATCGCTCAATTTGCATCTTCTCCATCTCCAGAGCACGCAATTCTGACAGGTCGCGGAATACCACCAATCTGCTGGGGGCTAAATCCCACTTGCGGGTAAACGGGGTAACAGTAATCAACAGTGGAATCTCGGCACCTGTTCTGGATTGCAGGTTAATTTCATGCGATCTTTCACCTATCGGCGGAATATCAAGGTCATTCAATCCCAAGTCGAATAAATATCTGCCAACTGCCTCATTTGCGGGTACCCCGGTAATAACCTCTGCCATCGGGTTAAATGTAATTACCCGTCCTGCCGGGTCAACAGCAACCACACCATCCTGCATGGACTGCAACAATTTCTCGTGATATTCATTCAACAATACCATTTCATCATAATGCCTTACATTATCCAAGGCAATTGCCGCTTGTTTACCTAAAATACGCAATAACCCAATATCATCACTGGTGAATACGTCACCGGATAATTTTTCCCCCATGAAAACATAACCCAAAACTTTATCACCGGCAATTAATGGTATAGTCACCAGAATATGCCACGATATTAACATTTGCCCTATTTCGGCTTTATCATCATCTTCATCGCGTATTAACTCTTCAGTCAACACAACATCATCAATACTATTAACAAATTGTATAATCGGGTGTTTAGGTGGCAACATGGTTGGTATCGCCACTGCGGATTCCGGTGCACTGCAGGCACGCATTAACAAGTCGTTGTTTCCGGGTAGATAAAGGTCGATAGTTCGCGGGCATAATGTGCGGGACAACGTATCAGCCAGAGTATTAGCCAGCAAATCCCTGTCGCGGACAGATGCCAATGCTTTGCCGACATCGCGCAAAGCCAGACGATAGTCATAAACACTTTTAAAGAATCTTTTGTCTACAACAGACTGAATCCTATGCAACAATGGACGAAATGCCAAAGCTATCATAAACGCCATCAAGAAACTTCCGGCACTGTCTGGCATATTCAAATGAGATGTCAGAAAATTATTTAAAATGGGAACTAATAAAGCAAATGATACAGATAATGTACCTATGGCGATTGAATAGATAAAACCGGCACGTAATACAATTCTGATATCCATCAGACGGAATTTTGCTATCGCGTAGGTAGTAGTGGTAGTCACAATAAGAGCAGCCAATGGACCATACATCGCGTATCGCGAGGTATGATAAATAGCAGGTAATATTAAGTTGGGAATAATACCAATTAATAATCCCACTGAACCAAGTAAAATATACCATACCTGCAATCGCTCCAGACCACGCACTTTTTTAACTTTATACAGCAGGTGTATTATGCCCGCAATGGCATACAGTTGAAATTGCACTGCGAAAAAACCAACTAATGGACCTGAGGCTGCTTCTGTACCCCATGACATATACCAGACATTTATAATGACATAGTCAGTAAATGACAAATACAACCAGGGAGCACCAAGAATCAACCCAGCAATCGCAATATAACGAAATCTGCTGTTTTTTCTGGGGAAATTAGCACAGAACCAAAGCCATGACATCCCCAAAATAGCACCACATAAAAATGTTGCCTGAGCGATTCTTTTTGATATCTCTAAATCCAAATGAAATTGTAAGGTTGCGACTAAAGTTGACCAGGCGGCAATTCCGAAAACATACCACGCCAAAGACTCACCTGTACTGCGATTCTTGTTTTTCCAAATTATTATTACCGCTAATACCAGATTATATATAGCAGCAAGATATAAGAATATCTGAATAGAACTCATATCTTATCATCCTCCCTGATTGCTGTCAGCATCCAGCATTGTTCGCCATATACTGACTGTTCATCTCTGGCAGTTAATCCAACATCCTGTAACATTGCAGATACTTCATCAGCAGAACGGAAACGATATTCACCCTCGGTACCTTTTTGTTGTATCTTATTATTTATCATTTTAACAGCTATCAATGACGGTATCAAAGGCAAGGTTTTCAGCCAATACGCTGTTTTTTCCTCTAATGATAATTTCTGCAACGCTTTGAAATGGGCTATTTGAATACCATCCGGTGTTGAATCCGGTTTTCGGTCTGTTAATACCAACTTTCCGCTTTTTTTCAAAACCCGTGATATCTCACTTAACGCGAAACCAGCATCCGGCAATGCATACATAACATTTGTCATTACTGCCGTATCAAATTGCGCGTTATCAAACGGCAATTCTTTGCATAAATCAACATGTTGGTGGGTTATATCATTATAATTACTGCATCTGTTACGGGCGCGTTGCAACATTGATGTGGAAAAGTCAATAGAATCTATTTTTACATTTTTATAATTATCAATCACTAATTTATCGAAAAATCCAACGCCGCAACCAGCAATTAATAATCTTTTTCCAGCCGATAGTTCCGCAGACGACATGACCTGGCGCTGCAGATGTTGATATGGAATCAACGCCTGTAGTGATTCATAGCCAATTATTGCATAATTGTCCCACAATGACATCGGGCAACCGCCATCACATTGTTACAGCAATCAATACTTAAATTTTCATCCTTGCCATCGACTGATGACTGCTCCTGCATGGGTTCCGCCCACTCCCGCTGCATTTATAAGCACTCGGCGCAATCTCGCCGGTCTTGCTACGTTCGCTACATAATCTAACCTGCACCCATCCGCAGGTTTAGAAAAATTTAATGTTGGCGGCACCATTTGATTCTGCAATGCCGAACATGCTGCCGCTACCTGAAAACCACCGCCACTGGCAAATGACTGACCAACCGCGCCTCGTATAGAACTTACCGGCACGCAAAACGCGTGATCACCCAAACCAGATTCAATTCCCCTGCTTTCAGATAAATCCGCAATGGGAAAACCAGTTCCATGCGCGCAAACCCAATCAATTTCATCCGGTGGTAATCCGGCATCGCGCAGAGTTTCTTTAATTGTTACCGCAAATGCCTTGCCACTGTCGTCCAGTGCTGATGTCGGCAAGGCTTCTTCTGTACTGGCAATACCCGATACTTCACCTAAAATTCTCGCTCCACGTAATCGCGCATGCGCTTCGCTTTCAATGATTACCGCCGTAGCACCTTCAACTAAAACTATTCCAGCGTGATCAAATGAGAAAGGTCTGGGTATCATTCCACCATCCGGTGGGTCAGGAGCCAACAATCCACTGCGATATAAAGCAGTAAATACAATAGGGAAAAACGGTGCATCTGTACCGCCAATAAGCATAATATCTGCGGTATTTCGCCGAATCTGTTCAACCCCCCATATCAAGGCGTCAATACCGGTTACACAACCGGATGACTGGGTTGAGGATGGTCCACGTAAGCCAAAATTAATTGCAATGTGTGTGGTGCAGGCGCATGGGGTGAACTCCAGATATGCAGTTGGACTAACACCGTGGTCGCGTTTTTTAAAATATCTGTTGGCTTCCACATGTACCGTCTCTCCCAAACCTGCAACTGCGGTGCCGAAACATGTTCCTATGCGGTCACGATTAACCATTTCAAAATCTATTTCACTATGTTTTAAAGCTTTATCTGCTGCAACTAATGCCAATTGGCTGAATCGTAATAATCTTTTTCCTTCAACTCCTTTCAATTCATCAGCAAAATTAAAATCTTTTATCTGACCACCCATATTAAAACGGTTATCATCAGTATCAACACCTTCAAGTTTTGATATACAGGTGCGACCGGTTAACAACGCGTCGCTATAATCGTTATAATTGCGCGCCATCGGGCATACAATACCAAATCCGGTAATAACAATTCGGGGATTAGACATAAATCCTCCCCTTGACAATTGTGTTTAAATGATAAAAAAGTGAAATGTGGCGGAAGAAGACGACAAAAAACAACGCACTAAAGTAGCCCATTTGCCATTGAATAGACAAATTAGACCCTGTTTGCGTTAACAAAACCCGACGTTTCGCATGATAAAACTGCGACATTTGCTTCAACTTTTGCATAAATATTACTTCATATGCCGGGTAATTACCTACCACCTGTTAACAATGGTAAGCATCTGCTCGTTATTATAGCAACAAATAGTGCTAATTGCAATTATTACAATGAAATTTAATCTAAATTATAGCCAAAACACATTAAACAAATCATTTTTTTTATTTGTAACATCAATATTTAACATTTTTTCAGTTATTTATTCATTTGATGATAAAAAAACTGAAATATTTTTTAATATTTGCCCTACCTGCTTCAATCTGCTATTATTCTCCTGTAACCTCCAGGGGGGAGTAGCAGAACGGTAAAACAATATCCGTTCCGGCAGGCCAACAATCCCGGGATTATTCCCTGGTCTGTCCGACCGATTTTTAAAATCTGGGTGTGAGACTTCTGGTCGTACGATTGTATAAATTCGTGCGGCCTATAAATAGTCGCTCAATTACCCGGAGTATTTAATGAAAAATCAGAAAAAATATCTTGCTACCATCTTTCTCGCCTGGGTTATTACCATCCCCGGTGTCATTATCCGATTAAGCCACCTTCATTTTTTAGGTATTCCGGAAATTCAGGTTTCCGCCCCACTCTTAGCGTTTTTCAGTGGTTTGGCCGTTCTGGGTGCGTCGTTTTTGCTTTTATGGGCATGCGACGCGGTACAGGAAGACATCTCGCAGATGCTGGCATTGGCTATTGTCGCATTAATCGCCGTGTTACCGGAATATGCCGTAGATATGTATGTAACATGGAAAGCGGGTACCGACCCGGTACATTACGCCCCACTGGCAATAGCGAATATGACCGGCGCAAACCGATTAATAATTGGGTTGGCATGGTTCACCCTCATTTTTATCCACTGGCGCAAAAATAAAGATATCGTTTGGATAGAACGTGACCGACTGACAGAGATGCTGTTTTTAGGTTTAGCCACCATTTATGCAATTTTTGTTGCTATCAAAGGCACTTTGGAATGGTATGACGGATTAGTATTTTTCTTCCTGTATGGTTGGTATGTTCGTATCGCCGGCAAGAAAAAATGTGAGGAATGTGAAGTTGATGGCCCGGCAGAATTGCTGATGGTGATGCCAAAGTTAAAAAGAAGATTGGCAACCGCGGGATTATTCATTATTGCCGCGTTTGCGATTTTTGCCAATGCCGAACAATTCGCTGAAAGTTTGATATCAACAGGTGAAATACTTCATGTTAAACGCGAGTTATTAATTCAATGGCTTGCTCCTATCGCGTCAGAAGCACCCGAGTTTACCGTGGCCATAATGTTCACCCTGCGCAACCGTACCGGTGTTGCCCTGGGCAGTTTGTTATCCGCTAATCTTAACCAATGGACATTACTGGTGGGTATGATACCATTTGTATATGCAATTTCGGCGAACACATTTGCCCACCCAATACCAATGTCACATGTGCAAATGAATGAAATTATGATAACAGCAGCACAATCCGCATTAGGAATTATTATGATATCTGCATTAAGAATTAACATTTTACAGGTTTCATTTTTGTTATTTATGTTCATAATTCAATTAGCACTACCTATATTGGTAGCAAATCATCCGAATCTGTTTCCGTGGATTAACCCGGAATACATTCATCCCGCCTGTTCGATGATATATTTCGCAACTGCCATTGGAATCTTAATAGAACATCCTGAAAGACTAAAACGCATTAAAGAAGGTTTTATTATAGACGACTCAGCAACCTGTCCCGGTAAAGAATGTGATAATGATCTGATTAACTCTCCCGGTTTATAAGAAACTAATCATCATTTGAAACGTATAATTTAATAATTTCAGGACTTTCGCGTTTAAAAATATACTTTTAAAATGGTCGCTGAGCCTGTCGAAGTGACCATAGGCGAAAGTCATGCAATTCAAAGGGGAACAACATGAAGAAACCTGTAATTTTTATTACAACAATTATGCTGCTTTTTGGTATAGCAATATTATGGTTATCAGCACAAAAAGCTGAGAAACCTAAAGGTATAGGATTGGCGGTTACTATTGCCGTTGATGGTATTAAAAAGCAACCGGCATTTGACGCACTTGCTGCCGATTTGGAAAAAATTGACGGCATTGCGGATGTCACTACCAATTTAAAAACCGGGTTGCTGACAGCAAGAATTGAAGAAGGGAAAATCACCCTGGGAGATTTGGTGAATACAATTGCCAAACATCCACGCGCGGACGATGCGGAAAAATGTTATGGCGCTAAAATTGTCTGCTATTTGCTATCAAAGGCAGAAAAGTTTGACGCCGATACCAAAGCAACAATAATCGCAACCATTAAAAGACGACCTGGTGTTACTGATATTACTCTGAACGAAGATGGTAAAATAGCACAGATATCAATAAATGCAACAGCTAAAACACGCACCGGTGATATCGGAAAATGGTTTGGCCATGGTCTATCCAACATGGGTATGATGGTTAGCCTTTCAGGCCCGGTTACCAGTCTGATACCAAGTGACAATAAAGCATGTAACCAGTGCCACGCGCATATGGCGAGATAAATACAAAATTAGAATTGCAGTTGCACAACCTTTTTTTCCTGATTATAGATTGCAATTCTCCAAAAGCCCCACCCCTCAATCC
>CAZNLA010000076.1:0-14932 GCA_964573385.1 uncultured bacterium | reverse complement strand
TGCGCCTCGGAGAGGTGCTTTTATAAAGTCGCCTTTACAAGGCTCATATTAATATACTGTTACTTCCCCAGGCTGACGCCTAAGGTTAATCATTATGTCGCCACTCCGTGGCTAATATATATTGAAACCGGTCGAAATCGATTCTATTTCGAGCACAAGTTAAGTGACCTTTAAAATACTGACTTTTTCTATACGGATTTAGTTGCTAACGGCCTAACACCTAACCTGCCACCATAACTCAATCGACTTCACATTTTAAGCATAGGGAATTGGCAAAGCAGGTACTGACACCGGGTGATAAAGTCCGGAATGTGTCTGCTGTAACAGGATATCGCAAAGTTTTGCCATTAACTGTATAATTACACAAAAGAAGTTACATTATTTCGCCAATGGCGATGGATTTGTGATATTTGTTTAGGATGGGAAATAAAATGACAATCCGGAAAATCAGGATTATATTATATTTTATCGTTATATCTGTATGCGGGATAGCGAATGCTGTTACCGGAAAAACGCCAGTATCGGTACAACATGAACCCGAGTTTTACGCTATTATCATCGGGATATCTGATTATACCGGCACCGCATTGGACCTTCGGTTTGCAGCTAAGGATGCGGAAACAATTTATGATACTTTAAAAACCGGCGCCACCCGATTATTCGGGCAAACAAAAACACATATTACATTATTAACCAGTACAAAAAGAAACGATATTTTATTGCCAACCAGGCAAAATATTCAGAAAACATTTGATAATGCCGCGCAACAAAGCTTGCCGGATGATGTTTTGCTGGTATACCTTGCTGGCCATGGCACCATGCAGGGAAACGACCTGTATTGTTACCTGACCAGTGATGCCCGCAGCATAGATGACCTTGCTGACCCGGGGTTGCGACAGGCAATATCTGTAACTAATGAAGATTTAAAACGCTGGTTAACCAAAATTAAAGCGCGCAAACAGGTTCTTATTCTGGATACATGCGCGGCAGCAGGTACCACCGGCAGTTTTATAGAAAAACGCGACATCACCGCAAGCCAGGAACTTGCTCTGGCGCATTTAAAAGAACGTGAGGGTTTACATATTTTAATGGGATGCGCGACTGACGCATCCAGTTACGAAAGTAGCCAGTATGGACAGGGGTTACTTACCCACGCGTTGCTTGAAGGCCTTGCCGGCGCGGCATTACGCAACAATAATTACATTGATATCAGCACATTATTTCAATACACGGTGGACAGGGTACCAGTACTCGCCAAAAATATCGGCGGAATTCAGCGACCAATAGTGGCCATACCGTATGGTTCCAGCTTTGATATCGGTATGCTGTCAAAACAAGACCGGCGACCGCCACCCTCGCCAAATCCAATAATTATTCGTCCTTTACTTATGAATCCTGATGATATTGGAGACACATTACACCTGACAGAAAAACTTTTATCAAAACTGCGGGAATTAAATAACAGCAATAATAAAGAAAGCCAATTCGTCTTTATAGATACCGACGATTTCCCCGGCGCGTTTACACCCAAAGGCCTGTATAGCATAAAAGGCGCCACCATAACATTAACATTAAAACTGTGGAAAGAAGAAAAAGAATACAAAAAAATAACTTTAGTCGGTGAAATATATAAACTGCCAGCATTAATTGACCAGATAATTGACGAATTGAACAAACAATTTACAAATAAAAAGCCATGAAAATATAATAACCGAACCAGTAATGGCAGGTGGGTAATAGACCGTTACATTTATTGCTACATTTTATTTATTCTAACAGGAGTTTCACTTCAGGTCACTTTAACAGACTCAGTGACCGGTTGCTGAGCCTGTCGAAGCGACATTTATTAAATATATGCGAAATTCCTGTCTAACCTACCTGTACCGACAACATTGACAGCGATCCGCCTTCAATGCCATCAACCGGGAAAGTTATTGTGTCGTTCTCTTTTCTCATGCCCAGTATATATAGCAACGGCAAATAATGGTCAGGCGATGGTACAGACAGCATAGCATCGTCACCAAGTTTTTTATAATCCACCACACTTGCATCGTCACCCGACAAAATTAATTCCCGTATCTTCTGCTCAAAACGTAATGCCCAGTCATAAGGTTTTATTCCCGGTTCCTGCCAACCATATTTACGCAGATTATGCACGATATTCCCGCTACCGACAACCAGAATCCCTTCTTCACGCAATACAGCGAGTTTTTTACCTACTTCATAATGGTATTCCGGCGGTTGGCGTTCATCTATTGCTAATTGAACAATCGGGATATCGGCGTTGGGATAAACATGAATCAACACAGACCAGGTGCCATGATCAAAACCCCATTTATCATCAGCAATTACCGGTATCGGCGCGAGCAATTCTGTCACCCGCGCGGCTAATTCCGCACTGGATGGTGCGGGATACTGCACCGCATAAAGTTCCGGTGGGAAACCACCAAAGTCATGAATTGTTCGCGGATTATTCCCGGTTGTTACCGCGCAACCGGGAATATACCAATGGGCGGAAACGGCAAGGATTGCCCGTGGTCGCGGTATTAACCTGCCAATGGCCGACCATGCGTCAGTATAACCATTACGCGATATTGCATTCATTGGATTACCATGCCCAAGAAAGACAGCAGGCATTATATTTGTCATGTCATATTCTCACACATTTTCTTTTTTTAACTTACTTTAAATATACCCTATTTTACTAATTATCAATACACTTCTGGATTTCTGATTAGATAACAAATGTGGACTTTGTCCGTAACCAAATTATTAATCACCACAAAAAGATTTAAAACAGTTTGATTAAAATCATCCTCAGTGCTAAAGGCAGATAACATTACGGATAGCCGGTCAGCATTTCTTATTTTACTCCGGGTTTTACTAATTAGCGCATACTTATATAAAATATTTTTATATAAGTATGTAATTTTTGAACGTATTGATGATATTTGGTATAATTATTTTTCCTTAGGTATTAATAAGCAAGGTAACGACGGTGTTAGCTACTGGAGATTCATTAACTATGAATTCAGACAATAATAATGCGATGGGAATTACTGAGATAATTTCAACACCCACCATAACAGATTTAATGGCATGTTTAGCCGAAAAACAACCCGACGAACCTGCCATTATGGCACCGGGTCGGGAGATGCTTACCTACCGGGATGCATGGGAAATGATACAGCATACCGCCAGAGTTCTTAATGGGTTTGGGTTACACCGTGGAGATAGAGTTGCTGTGGTATTGCCTAACGGACCGGAGATGGCGATGGCTTTTTTGGCTGTTTCCACTGTCGCTACCTGTGCTCCCCTTAATCCCGCTTATCGCTCCGCCGAATTTTCCTTTTATCTGTCAGATTTGAATGCAAAAGCAGTGATACTTCCTGTCGGTTCTGACTCACCGGTACGCGAGGTGGCAATACAACTGGGTATCACTATAATTGAACTTGAATCGGATACCAATACTTCGGCAGGTATTTTTAAACTTATCAGTAATGACAATACAGCTGTTGCAGAAACACCGGAATTTGCCAAACCGGATGACATTTCGCTGATTCTGCATACTTCAGGCACCACATCACGACCCAAGATAGTGCCACTGACACAGTTTAATTTATGCGTTTCTGCCAAAAACATCGCGCAATCACTGATGTTAACGCCATCTGACCGTTGTCTTAATGTAATGCCGTTGTTCCACATACACGGGTTAATTGGCGCTTTATTATCATCATTAATGACCGGGGCAAGCATAATATGCACACCCGGCTTTTCGGCCCCTAACTTTTTCGGTTGGGTTAATGATTGCTGCCCAACATGGTATACGGCAGTGCCGACAATGCATCAGGCTATTTTAACCCGCGCCGGCATAAATAGTGATATTATCGCGCGGAATCATTTCCGTTTTATTCGTTCATGCTCTGCCGCGTTACCACCCGCGTTAATGGCAGAATTAGAAGAGATATTCACCACCCCGGTGATTGAGGCATATGGTATGACAGAGGCATCACACCAAATCGCCTGCAACCCATTACCACCACTCCCGCACAAACCCGGTTCAGTCGGCATTGCTTCCGGTCCGGATATTGCTATTATGGATGCTGAAGGATTGCTGTTAGCTGATAATACGACGGGTGAAGTGGTAATTCGTGGTGCCAATGTCACCATAGGTTATGAGCAAAACCCAGAAGCAAACGCCAGCGCATTTACCCATGGATGGTTCCGCACCGGCGACCAGGGATACCTGGATGCTGAAGGTTATCTGTTTCTCACCGGACGATTAAAAGAACTTATCAACCGCGGTGGAGAAAAGATTGCCCCACGGGAAATTGACGAAGCGTTGTTGGAACACAGTGCTGTGGCACAAGCATTAGCGTTCGCGATACCCCATCAGTTACTTGGCGAAACTGTCGCTGCCGCAGTCGTTTTACACCAGGATGCAGTAGTGCAAGAATGGGAATTGCAGGATTTTGTCGCGACACGTGTTGCTGACTTTAAAGTACCGGCAAAAATTGTAATTCTGGACGAAATACCAAAAGGACCAACCGGAAAACCACAGCGAATTGGGCTGGCAGAACGACTGGGATTGGCAGACTGTTTAGCCGTTGATACCACTGAGCAAACACCCGCGTATGTCGCGCCATGCAATAAAACAGAAACATTGCTGACAACCATCTGGGCAGAGATGCTGAAATTGCCACAGATAGGTATAAATGACAACTTCTTTTCTTTGGGTGGTGATTCGCTGTTGGCAGCACATGTAATCGCGGTTATGCGACAGGATATAAATGTTGACATATATTTACATCACTTTTTAACAATGCCAACAATTGCGCTTCAGGCAGAATGGATTAAAACACAATTATTGTCATCAGACACAGATGACGAAATAGACAACCTGACCAGGGAATTATCAGTTCTTTCGCAAGATGAAATTCAAAAATTATTGGATGAATTATGAACACAAACATTAATCAGGATTCTGTTGCAGATTTGCAAATATCTGAACAACAGGAAAAATTACGCGAACAAATCGCACAGTTAACACCTGCTCAACGCGCCATGCTGACAGAAAAACTGAATGCGAAAACAAAAGGGAAGAATATTCCGCGCTTAGTAGCAAACGCTCAACTACAGCTTTCTTCTTCTCAATTATTTCTATGGTTACACAACCAGATAATACCGGGAGACCCGTTATATATTACCTGCTGCCATGCAACCTTGCGGGGTATGCTGGATATGGCAGCGTTAACAAACAGTCTGCAGACGATTATTGACCGTCACGACATATTACGCGCCCGCTTTGCGTCTGTCGACGGTATGCCGGTACAAACCATTGCGCCACCGTCACCGTTGTCACTGCCAATTGTAGACCTGTGTAACGGCCCGGTTAATCTGCGGCAGGAAAATGCAGAAAAGCTGATATACGAAGATGCTTATCATGCATTCGATTTTTCCAACGAACCACTGGTACGCATGAAACTGCTACAACTGGCAGATGATGAATATATTTTAATGACCACCTTCCACCATATTATTTTCGACGGTTGGTCGGCGGCTGTTTTTTATCAGGAATTAGCCGATTGTTATCGTGCCAAAGTCACCGGACAACCCTGCCCACTGTCCCCCATGCCTATCCAATTCTATGATTATGCCGCCTGGGAACAACAGCAACTGTCAGAAGATTTCGTAGCAACAGAATTATCGTATTGGCGGAATCAGTTAGATGACGCGCCGGAACTGTTGCTACCACGCTTAAATTCCACTACTGCCGTATACACTCATAGCGTGGTTAACATGGTATACAATCTTCCTTCTGATATTGCCGAAGGTATACTGGCGTTATCACGTCAACAGGCATGCACACCATTTATGGTTATGCTGGCCGCCTTCGCCTGTGTGTTAAGCAGATACAGTGGCCAGGATGACTTACTGCTGAGCACTTCCGTTGTTGGACGCACAAAAATTGAAACAGAACCATTAATCGGCCCACTGGTGAATATTGTAGCCTTAAGACTGAAAATTGATGAAAACCCCACTGTCGCCGATTTGTTGAATCATATTAAAACCACCATACAGGATGTTCACGCACACCAGGAAGTTTCATATGATAAAGTTATAGAAACGATACGTAAATCGAAAAAAGATAACAACGTATCACTGATGGACGCGCATATAAACTTTCGCCGTTTCCCTGTGTTAAATATAATATTGCCAGGATTAACGATAGAAAGACGCCTCAATGATAGATTCGAGGCACCATTTGACCTGATGCTGGATATCACTGTAAAAGCAGATACTTATTCAGTTTGTTTATGTTATAACGAGGATTGTTTCTCCCGGGATACCATTAACCGTATGTCAGGACATCTACAGGTGATTCTGGCTGCCATGACAAAGGATGCAAATCAAACCATCCGGCAATTACCGATACTGACCGAGGCGGAAAAACAACAGATTCTTATTGACTGGAATGCCACCGATACCCCGTATCCGGATAACCATTGCATTCACCAATTATTCGAGGAACAAGCCGCTAAGACACCAGACGCGATAGCAGTAATCACCGCTAAAGCAGAATTAACATATCGCCAGTTAAATGAAAAAGCAAACCAGGTGGCGCATCATCTGCGCAGGTTAGGGGTAGGTCCGGATATGCTGGTGGGAATATGCACCAAACGCACCCCGGATGCAATAGTGGGAATTATGGGAATCTTAAAAGCCGGAGGAGCATATGCGCCTCTCGCTTACGATTTGCCTATGAACCGCCTTACATTCATGATGCAGGACATGAATATTTCATTATTGCTAACCCATAATACACTTCTCGAACGCCTGCCCATTGCTGAAGAGACAACAGTTATATGCCTGGACACCGACTGGCCGGTAATAGCAACCGAATCAAAAGATAATCTGCCGATTAATATCAAACCGGATAATCTGGCATATATCATCTATACATCCGGGTCAACCGGACAACCCAAAGGCGCGTTGATAACCCACCGTAGCATCTGTAACCTGGCACCGGATTTGATAAAAAAATACAATATGACATCTGCAAGCCGAAAATTGCAATTTTCACCCATCAGTTTCGACGCGTCAGTCGCCGACATATTTTGTGTGTTGTTTTCGGGTGCCAGCCTGTATATATATTCATCCGAAGCCACAAACAGTTCAGATATTATGCATGAAATTGCGAAAGCGAAAGTGACAGTATCGTTAATGACCCCCGCGGTACTGGCAAGTTACGCTGACCGAGAAGATACCACCCTGAAAACATTAATTGTTGGCGGAGAAGATTGCCCGATAGAAGTATCCACCAGATGGCGAAAGGGACGATGCCTTATCAGCGCGTATGGCCCATCAGAAGCGACGGTTATATCCACGCTTTATACCGCGGATGACGCATACCCGGGTCATCTACCTATTGGAAAACCGATAGCCAATTGCCGCGTCTATGTGCTGGATAAATATATGCAACCGGTGCCGGTAGGCATTTCGGGGGAATTATTCATATCCGGGGTTGGGGTAGGACGTGGATATCTTAACCGTCCGGATTTAACTTTAGAACGTTTTCTGCCGGATCCGTTTAGTAAAATACCCGGAACGCGAATGTATCGCAGTGGTGATCTGGTACGTTGGTTGCCGGATGGTAATCTTGAATTTGCCGGACGTACGGATACGCAGGTTAAAATACGCGGATTCCGTATCGAACCACAGGAAATTGAAGCCGTTGCCACAGCACATGAAGAAATCCGCGAAGCAATGGTAATACCACTACCGGATGAACGCGGTGAATTAGCACTGGTTATGTATATCGTTCCCGAAGCGGGGAAGAATCCGACCACCCGTGATATTCAGTTATATATGCGGAATATTCTGCCAGACTATATGGTACCGGTCGCGATAGTAACTTTACAACAATTCCCGTTAAACGCAAATGGCAAAATAGACCGTAAAGCTTTACCATCGCCAAACATTAGCATGTCTAAAAAACCTATTCCAACACCACCACGCACATTGTTGGAACTGCAAATTGCGCAAATATGGGAACGCGTATTGAAGGTTACGGATATTAGCGTTACTGACAACTTTTTCGCGTTGGGCGGACATTCGCTGTTGGTTATGCAGATGCTGACGCAAATAGAGAAAAATCTTGGATATGAATTACCGGCAACACAGGTAATGAAATCGCCAACCGTTGCACAACTGGCAGAATTCCTCAGTCAGGATGGGTATACACCATCAGATACAACTATATTTACCTTCAACGAGAAAGGCACACAACCACCATTTATCGTTGTTACCCCCGGCACAGCCTTAATGTTTCGCGAATTAGCACTGAAAATTGGCAATGACCAACCACTGGTGGTATTACAATTTGGGGCAATTGCTCATATGCCTGTACCACAGATAGCAGAACAACAAATACAGGAATTACGCGCGCATGGTATTACCAGCCCATACCGACTGGGGGGATTTTGCTCAAGTGGTCTGGTCGCTTTTGCCATGGCTCAGCAATTAATGTCCGAAGGAGAAGAGGTTCCTCTGTTAGCATTGTTTGATACCATGCTTCGCTTGCCGGACTCATTGCCAGTGCGCATATTAAAGTTATGCAAACTCATAATAACGGGAAAGGTAGCAATTATCCCACATCTACGGAAAATCATTAGCAGATATACCACAAAAATTACGCAAAAACTGCAACCTGCGGAAGTTACGACGTTCGACAAAACTCAAATGAACTTTTATACCCAGGCGTTTGCGTATATCAAAAATAATCAGCACATGCTATATAAAGGACGTATTGACCTGTTCATTGCCTCCGAAGTAGTAACCGATTGGCATGGAACTAACCCGGATTTGGGGTGGGCACGTGTCGCGCAGGACAGAATTGACATTCATCAGATACCCGGTAGTCATTTAACCATAATGCGTGGCAAGAATGTTGAAGTATTGGCAGAAAAACTGCTGTTATGCCTTAAGCAACCTACCGAAAATGATAATAAAAATGATATGGAGTGAATGTAATGAGAAGATAGTTACATCACCCGCAAAGGTGAATTGGGATATACCACCGGCAACAATCGATTGTAAATCCCGGCAAATTCACCTTTGGCGCGTATCAATAAACCTTCCGGACAACAGGTTAGATGCCTTCACTGCCACCTTGTCAGCAGATGAACACGCCCGTGCAGATACCTTTATCCGCAATCTTCGCCGCAGACGATTTATCACCGGACGCGGAGCATTGCGTGATATTTTATCCCGGTATCTGCATATTACCCCAACACAGGTGCAAATCGAGATTACTGAAGATGGAAAACCGATATTAACAATGCCGGAAACCGGTGGATTGCATTTCAACATTGCCCACGCGCATGATTATCTGTTAATCGGAATCGCCCGACAACCGATTGGGGTAGATTTTGAGTTTTTGCAAAATGACCTTGATTTACCGGGCATCGCTTTACGAAATTTTTCACCGGAACAAACAGAACTTCTTCTTTCAAAAAATCCAGACGAACAACAATACCTGTTTTACATCTATTGGACCCGCCTGGAAGCACACCTGAAAGCTATCGGCACCGGATTCATTGAGAAAACCGAAAATAAACCAGACCACCCACAACCAACTCCACTATGCTGCAATATAGAACCCATGCCACAATATATGGCCGCGATAGCAATTGAAAATAAATGCGATGAAATAATGTTTTGGGATTTTGTTTAGCTGTGGTGAGAGGGGGGAATATCTTTGCCTTTACTCAATACTTTTATAAATGTCACTTCGATATGCTCAATGACCGTAATTTCTACCTGTCACTAAACATGTCGAAGTGACCACATCTGATAACTTAAAATTGTCACATTTATCTGGACAAAATCATGCTAATCTGATAGTATATACCTATCATAATTTTGCTTAAGAAGGAAACTGAACAACTGAATATCTTTATATATGGATGGGAATATGATGATGAATAAAGTCTCTGTTCTTTTTTTTGGCGATAGCGAAGTCCGTGCTGTTTGGGACGATAAAAATGCCAAATGGTGGTTTTCTGTAGTTGATATTATTGGAGTGTTAACTGATAGCGCAAACCCTCGTAAATATTGGACTGTGCTGAAAACACGCTTAAAACAAAAAAATATTCAGTTGGCTACAAATTGTAGTCAACTGAAATTGATCGCTAAAGATAGTAAAAAGTATGCAACTGATTGCCTGGTTCAAGATGACATCGTTTCGCTTGTAGAAAGTGTCCCAAGTAAAAAAACAACAGAGTTTATCAAATGGTTTTTATACAGTGACGAAACCATTGATGGAAAAAGCAAATCAAAAGCATACTCCCTTTTTGATAGTTCTCTTTTAGATACCATTGAAGTTGGCACATTAAAGGGCTTACAGCAGATTCACGGCTATTTATTTGGCGGATTATATGACTTCGCAGGGCAAATCAGGACATTAAACATTGCAAAGGGTGGCTTTCAATTTGTTTTCTCCCGGTTTTTGCCCGAAACACTTATTAAAATTGAGAAAATGCCTGAAAGAACTTTTGATGAAATTGTAAATAAATATGTGGAAATGAATGTTGCACATCCTTTTATGGAGGGCAACGGCAGAAGCACACGCATTTGGCTTGATTTAATATTTAAAAAGAACCTTAAACTGTGTGTGGATTGGAGCCTTATTGGTAAAAAAGAATACCTTGCCGCGATGGGGCAAAGTGTCACAAATAATAAAACAATTAAAGCCTTGCTCATGGCCGCATTGACGGATAAAATCAATGATCGCGAACTATTTATAAAAGGCATTGATTATTCATATTACTATGAACAAGAAAATGATATAACGGATGGAGACACTGATGGCAAATAAAAAAAAGAGTAAGGAAATTACAATTCGTTCATCAGCAGCAGAATATTTAACATTTGTTGCGTCAACCGGTGATAATCCGCAAAGTATTGAAATGCGATACGAGGATGAGAATATCTGGTTAACACAGAAGATGCTTGCAACACTATATGATGTTAGTATTGCAGCAATAAATCAGCATCTGAAGAAGATTTTTGAGGATAGTGAGTTGGAACAAGATTCAGTTATTAAGAAATACTTAATAACTGCTGATGACGGTAAAAATTACAATACAAACCATTATAATCTGCAAGTTATCATCGCCATTGGTTTTAAAGTAAATAATGAACGTGCTGTACAGTTTCGCAAATGGGCGAACAATATCGTGAAAGATTACACCATTCAGGGTTGGGTTATGGACTCTGAACGGCTGAAAAATGGCGGTTCTATACTGTCTAAAGAATATTTTGAGAAACAGCTTGAAAAAATAAGGGAAATAAGACTTTCAGAACGGAAATTTTATCAGAAAATAACAGATATTTATGCCACTTCAATAGATTATGATTCCACAGCAACCGCTACAAAACGTTTTTATGCAGCTGTACAGAATAAATTGCATTGGGCAACTCATATCACACCACGGCAGAGTTGATTGTGGAACGCGCCGACCACAAGAAGATAAATATGGGATTAAATGTTTGGCAGGATGGACCGGAAGGTAAAATTAAAACCACTGATGTAGTGGTGGCTAAAAATTATTTAGACGAAAATGAACTTAATCAATTAGAACGAATTGTAACTATGTATTTAGACTATGCTGAATATATGACCAGCACAATTGCCGATTGCAATTGTTATAAAAAGATTATATTAATGATGATATTATGAATAAATTATTATATATATATTATATGAGTATGTTACTTGTATGTTTTACTTCGATAACAATTGCTGAAGTAAGACCTGAAGAATTGATAAAACAATTAAACGTTATATCATCATTTTCTTTTGGTAGACAGTTTTCTTTTGATGATTTATTAATAAATGGTAAACAAAAAAAAATGTTACTAACTAATGAATATGGCTCAATATCATATGATGGGAAACTCCTTTTGTTAGCAGGTGATATCGGTGCACGTGAAAACCTTATATGTCTTATTGATTTAGAAACTAAAAGTTTACGAATTGTTGATAGAAAAAACAGACAAAAAAGAGATTCACTAATAGATATACGTGGTCATCCTGCAGCTGATTATGTATATTGGGATCCTATTAATCCGCTATATTTTTATATGAAGAATTCAGAAGATTATGTTAAAACAGTATTTAATACGGATGGCAGTATAAAAAGTAACACTGTAGTAGATAATTTTAGCCATATCTGGCGCTTAAATGTCAAAGATTTTTCTGAAGTGGAAATTGTAAAACCATTCAATGATATGTATTCATACATTCCATCTCCTGATGGCAAATATATTTATATGACTGGAGCAGGGGCATGGACAGAATCTAAAGTTTCTGAAATAAAAAAACATTTTAGCAGTTTAATTTGTCAGGTGCAAAATAGAGAAACGTTAGAAATAACAACAATTAATCTGAAGGTAAGTTATCCATATTATTCACCTGATGGTAATTATATTTCATATTTCGAAGAAATGACTGGTCAATATAAAAAATTAGTCGTATATAATTTAAAAACCAATAAGAAGTTAATACCTTTTAGTTATGATCAAATAAAATGGATGCCATTTAATAATGATAAAGAAATTGGAAATCCATATTGGTTGCCGGATTCATCCGGTATGTTAATTAATGTTTATTCTAATACAGGCGTTTTAAAAAATGATGATGGTATATGGTATATAAACTTAAAAGGTGAGGCAAGGTGTGTCGCTACAGGCGCGCAGGTAGTAGCTAATTCACCGGATGGAAGATATTGGATATTTAGTATTGATGATAAATCATATCGAATGCAAACTTTAAAGAATCTGTAGTTTACTTTTAAAGGTAATGATACAATACAGAAACAAGTTATGTATTAATTGATTTCTTTGATTTTGTTCCTGCTAGCTGGCGGGTTAAACATTGTCCGATTTGTTGTTCAAGGGTTGCGATAAACTCTGGCGTCCCTGTGGACCAACTGGTATGGGTATTTGTCCAATTCACTGGGACCGCAGGCTTCCTAGCCTGCTCCCCGGTGATGTGCTAATAGAACTGGCAATAGATAACTTCCTTTACAATTACAAAAAAACGTAAACAAAAAACTTCATACTGGTAATTCCATTAAAATTCCAACCTGGGGCAGGCAAGATGCCTGCGGTCCAATACACTGGGGTTGCAGGCTTCCTAAAACGAAGGAATAATGCTCTTACAGAGCGTTGATTTTTTTTTGTAAACTTACCCAGCGGCGTTGCCATGGGCTATGAAATTGACTGTCTTAGGAATTAATGAATGTAAATAAACAATCAGAGCCATCAGTGCAACAATGGTATGGAGCTCTCTACTCGACCACCCCTCAGTTTGATTGTAATTAATTTGTGATTTTTACTTAAAAATATAAAACACAATTACAAAACTGTGTACAAGAGTGTGGCGAAACCCTGGACTATGGCATTAATAGCTATTGGTGTAAAATTAACCGACAACGAGACTTTCAATTTAAAAGGTTAATTATGAATCTGCGTTATTATTTGCGTTTCACTTCATTCCGCATATTGTTTATGTCGGGTATTTTATTTCTGCTGGCGATGACCGGTTATTCCGCGGGTGATGCGGCGGTGATTTTGCGGGCTTCCGCGCCGGTGCGTGTTGATGGCAATATAGGCGAGTGGGATAAGATTGGGGTTAGTTATCCCCTTACAGGCGTGGTTAAAGATGCCGCTGTTTTTAAAGTTGTTTATGACGATGAGAATCTTTATTTTTATATTCAGGTGAAGGATGATTCGCCTTTGAGGAACAGCACCGGTCTCAGTGATGCCCCGATGTTATTGAAAGGCGGCGACGCCATCAGTATCTGTCTGGGCCCGGTGAATGGACAAGGCACCAACCAGCGTTTTATGGTCGCAATGCTGGAAGGGAAACCGGTTGTTGAGCTTTATAAGGCAGTTTCTGATGTCAAACAGCCATATCGTTTCGCGTCACCGGTAAGCGCGGTAACACTGGATTATGTTGCTCCGGCAAATGGCGCTCGCACGGTATTGCGTCCCACACCTACCGGTTATTGCGCCGAAGTCTCTCTGCCATGGAAATTAATCGGCCTGTCCCCCGCCGTTGATCTCGCCATCCCTTTTGATTTGCAGGTAATTTTCTCAAACACCGCCGGTAATTCCAATGCCTCTACCGTATGGTGGAAAAGTACCGGCAATGGCCCTTTATGCACCGTAGACCTGCCTACCGAGGCGCAACTTTACCCCGCGTCATGGGGCACCGCACGACTGGCTTTGCAACTGCCCGTTGACCAGGTCGGCACCGTTAACCAGAACAGTGCCACCGGCGTACCGATAACTTTTTCCCTGCCCAGGCAAGCAAAGGTGAGTATGGTGGTGGAAAATAAAGATGGCTGGATAGTGCGCGAATTGTTGGTTGCCGAACCGATGACCGCCGGTGCGCATACCATCACCTGGGACGGACGCGATGATTACGGCGACCCGTTGCCCGCCGGTTCTTACAACTGGCGATTGGGATATTTCGATGGAATCGGTAGCAAACGCATTGGCGGCGCGGGGAATTCTGCCAAACCGCCATACCGTACTCCCGATGGCAAAGGCGACCTTGGCGCGGTGCATGGATTAGCGGTGGCAGTATCTGCCAATACCACCGGCGTATATCACCTTGGCGGTTGTGAAGAAGGGAATCCGGGATTTACCAAACTGAACGCAAACGGAGAATGCCAATGGAAACATTCCCTGGGCGGGTTTGGCGTGGGACGCGCCACCGCAACTGATGACAAATATGTATATATGATAGTCACTGTCAATGGCAAAACTGATTTGTTGCGCATTGACGCGGCCACCGGTCGCGATGCCACCATGGGAACCGGCGGGCCACGCGTAAAGTTGGGTAATGAAGCACTGACCA
>CAZNLA010000075.1:0-14941 GCA_964573385.1 uncultured bacterium | reverse complement strand
GCCGGATCTTGGGCGGAAGTCGCGCCCGGACCGGCCAGTGCGATCCAGCCGATGGGACCCGCGATGACGGCAAGGATGGTAGGTCCCCAGGTTATTAAAAATGATGTAATTCCAGTGAATGCCGACACTGCCGCCAACTTCAATCCGTTCCAACAGCCAATCAGGAATGTTTTAATGTTGTCCCAGTTTTTCCAGACCAGGATGCCGATGCCAATCAACGCAGCAATTGCCAGGCAGATTAAACCAATGGGACCGGTGGCGATGGTCATTGCAACGCCAAATGCCGTCGTCGCCGTTGTGGCAATCCAGGTCGCCGCCGCCCCCGCCAGCATAATTCCTCGCTGGACGAGTAATACCGCGTTACTGGCAACGGTTCGCGCCTGTAGCGCCACCCACTGGGCACCTTGCGCTACCAATGCAGCTACTACGCGCCAGCCGGCTGCCGCATACTGAATGGTGGTTACTACCGCAGTCCGTAGTGCCTGCCACGTCCCGTTTATTCCATTAATTAAATTTGACCAGGACGTACTGACAATAGTTTGAATTTGATTAATGGTACGTGCCAGACTGATTGATCCGGCCAGTTGTAATCCCATGACAAAATTACTGATTATGCGCGCGCCAGCAATGGTTGCCTGAATGCCGGTTTGAATCAGCGCCGGGCCAAAGACAGTTCCCAGCACAATGGCTGCCCATTTTATCACTGACGATATGGTGCCCCAGTGATTTACGAACACATTAGAGACCACCGTCATCCCTTCGCGCAACCAGCCGAAGGCGGAAACAACCCCGCGAATTACCTGGACTATCCCGGTAATTGCCCAGATAACTCCGGAGAATACCGTTGCAACCATTTGGCCAATAAACCCCAGCACTTCACCTACCGCCTGACCAAAAATACGCCAACTACTTGTCGTCCCACCTACTTCCACTTTCACCGCTTGCACGATGCCGAACACACGTCCCAGCGCGGAGAATAAACCCACGAAAGCATTTACCAAAGTAGAAACAGACGGTTCGATAGCGGCGCGGGTGTTGGCAAAGAAACTGCTGAATCCTTGCCATAAACCCTCTAAAAATGAGCGCACCCGAGTATAAACTTGAAAGATTGTCACTACGAAATTTAATAAACCAGAGTGTTCCAACTGCATGGCAATTGCCGCACTCATAGATCCGGTCTCACCATTAAAAGAAGTAATTAATTGTGACAATCCCATAAATACAGTCTTGATATTAACCCAGGCATTCGTTACCACATCCCGAATGCCGGCGAAATTAGTCTCCCAGGCCTGCCGGAGCAGCCATATAACCGCAATTACCCCCGCGAAAATAAGCATGGTTGGAACGAACGAACTACTCACCGCGCCCATAACATTTAATAACATTGGCCCGATTGTCGAGAGTCCAACCTGCATGGCGGGGATTAACAATCCGAGTGAGCCAATCAATGCTATAGCACTACCAACTACCAAAAGGAATGCACCGAGACCCAAAGATGCCGCCAGAATGCCGCGCACCAAACCGGTATGAGTCCGCGCCCAATCCTGCATCCGTAATACTACGAACTGCACCCTCTGCAGAATTGGCATAAAAATTGGCAGCATCGTATTGCCGGCAATTTCCGCCAGATTTTTCATCTGCTGGGTCACCAATTTTAAACCCGACCCGATATCGCTGGTCATTGCTTGCGCCATCTGCACAGTCACCGCGGTACCGCCTTGCATAGCCTGCTTTACTCCCTCGATATTAGTTTGAAGAGTATCTATACCGGCGCTCATCTGGAGGATAAATTTTACTGCTTCATCGGTGCCGAATGCTTTCTGCAATTGCATCTGCGCAGCGACGCTGGCAAGGTCCGGAAACTTCTGTTTCAAAGCCTGCAAAATAGGAACGATGCCTAGCATGTGTCCTTTCGCGTCAGTGAAGGTCAGACCCAGTTCTTTCCCGCCTTGCCCAACTTTCTGGATGAATGATTTATATAATGTTCCGGCTTCTGACCCCGGCATGGTGGTTTGCAATTGACCGAGAATCGCCAGCTGTTCTTCCAGTGGTATATTGGCTGACGCGGCCATAGCACCGATATTTTTAATGGCTTCCGCCATGGCAGCGCCGGTGGTTTTGAATGCCGCAACAGTTTGCGCCATCCCACCAGAGAACATCTTTGCCCATTCCATATCCGACATATCTTTAGCCAGCGGTTTATAAATACCATAACCAGTGGTAAAAGCGCTGACCATCTCCGCAACAGATGCCTTGGTTGCAGATGCTGTTAATGCAGCCGCAGCGGTGAACTCACCCACTGCAGCATCAGAAAGATTTGCCAACGCGCCTTTCACTTCATAACAGGTATCAATAAATTCGGCTTTCGATGCTCCGGACCATTGATTGGTGAAGTTTTCAGCAGATGCAGCAATGGCATCCAAATCTTTAACACCTTCAGAGCGCAGACCGGCGAGTCCACTTTGGGTTGCGATAGTCGCGGCAACCAAACCTGACGGGACGGCCATTAATGCCAGGCCTGCTCCCATCATGGCAGCACCATGCTGAATCATTTCCATATTCTGGGTAATGCGTTGACTCGACGCGGCGATGGTGGAATCCAGCGATTGCATGGATGACTCCACCCGACCCGCGTTTTGTGAAAAAGCATCTTTCATTGAGACCAATATACCAAGGCCCAAGTCTTCCATCATTCAGCTATTTCCTCCCGCGCCGGGTATTCTTCTACCTCGGCATCATATTCACGCCAGACTGGACCAGGTGATTGTCCAGTCCAAATGGTAGTTACCGGGTCTGGCGTACCGATAACTACCAGATCTTCATCACGGCATACTGAGTCGTCGTTTAAATTGATAACATACTGCAAAGGCATAATTCACCTACCTTAGCAATTTTCGCTATTTTCAAATTCAGGCAAAGTTTTTAAATACACATATGACTGAGACAATGCTGTTACATCTGGCTGTTTCAAAGTCGCTTCCGAAAACATCGTGGTATGAAGATCAGCCGGTATCAAAATAGGATCGGAATACCAGAGCGGGGTATCGCCATCTATCTTTTTAGCATCTTCACAGGCATAGAACCCCACCAAAATGTCGTTATTTCTGCTGTCACCTGATTTCTCAACTCGCGCATAACATTCCGGAATCACTAATCTCCGCCAGTTTTTATTGAGCTTCAACGCCATCTTTTTTCTCCTCTTTTGGGGATGTTGCTAATGTCATTAATTGCTGCCCCAGGTTATTTATAACTGCTGTTATTGCCTGCGGACAGACATTATTAAATTCAATGAGTGCCGCGGAAACAGTATCCGCAGCGGTCAACTGATCCGGTATGCCATCAAATATCCTGCGGCATCTCTCCCCGGTAGCAGGCATATTTAATTCAATGCTGCTCTCAGTTTGTTTACTGTCATCATCAGTTGAGATGACTAATTTCAATGTCAATTTCATGAAATATCTCCCGATTAATTTGTAAATGCATTAACCTTTACTGTTAATGCTTGCACCGCGGCCCATAAAACACCGCAAACATCCAAAGGATTCAAAGCTACTGGATTGTCACCAAAACCAAAGGTTGATGAAAAATCTTCCGCCATTACACCGATATGCCTGGTTTCCGGAGTAGCATTATATCGCCATTCTTCCAGCGTTATTTCGGATACTTTTTGCAGGATATCAGCAGTATTTAAAGGAGTGAAACCATGTTTTATTTCCCGCGAAGATGCGGAATACCAGACGCCATCCGATCCCAGGTAACAACCTGAATTGGGTGTCGACAACCATTTGCCGGAACCGTTGTTATACCAGTCGAAGGTGCCTGCATTGCAGCGCAGGGTTAAACCACCATCTGCCCCAATCATAAATTGATTACTTCTGGTAGAACTGGTCAGTGTTCCATCCGCAAATACGAAACCGTTCCAGTATGCCTGTGCGTTATAACCGCAGGCGAGTGAATTGGCACCAACCATATTTTGTCTGCCACCTGGTATGCAACCATATGAAGCATTAGAAGATGTTCTATTTTGATAACCGCCCCCGATAGTTGAATAATCGCAATTCCCATAAGTTGCACCGGCGGTGTTACCATGTCCACCGGAAATTGTAGCGCCGTATGCAGTCATGACAGTATTGTTAACACCACCTGCGATGGTATGAAAATGCAGGCAATTGCCGACAGTTTCTACCATTACATTGTTATTACCGCCAGCAATTACATTGCAGGATACATCATCTGCTCCGCTATTAGTGCCGATACTATTACTTACACCACCACCGACAAAACAGGTTCTGGAATTGGGTCCTATTGAATTGTATGAACCTCCAGCTATTACGCTTCTTCCCTGAAAATGTTCGGATGCTGGATCCACAAACATTTTCTGATTTGCAATGCTATTTCCGGTACCGCCTGCAATAATAGATTTAAATCCATTATTCTGGTTATTGGCGCCGGAAAGGATTGCTGAGTAATCCGCGAATGCTACCTGAAAATCGTAGGCCCGCTCATATTGCATATCTATCGACTGTGCACCATGAGCCAGACCGGGAATTGATTCATTAACCCGTTTGATATAATGCGTTGACGGATTTTCATATAATGGTGATGATGCAACATTTTGCCAACTAAATTTCCCTGTCTCATCGCAGAACATTGCCTGACTTCCAGTGGGAAGGCTTTCCGGAAGAGTGAATGACAATGGACCATACATTTGATTATCGGATACGGATATCGATATTCCTTTGCTGCCGGTAAAATCGTATAGATATAAAGCCGGTTTAGAATAATCAGTAATGCTGACTACATCGATATATGCATAATATCCGCTGCCGCCAAAGACTGGATTTCCATATTCTCTGATATATCCAGACCCACCGGAAACAATAGATACAGCAACTATCGCATTTGAGTTATTGGTATTAACCTGTTCAACTTTGAATATCGCATTGCTTCCAGATGGCGAGTTTATATAAAGCTGGTCACCGACGTTGTAGCCGTAACCACCTGAACTCACATACACACCAGTAATTTTACCAGTGCCGGCAAGGGATTTTACAGCGGAAGTGCCGTTAAGGAACATGTACTTCGTTTGATTATTGAATGATAAAACATCTTCATCTCCCCATAACGCACCGTCGATATTAACCTGAACAGCAGTTGATCTTCCACCGGGATTACCGCCACTTAAGGTAAGTTGATATGCCCACGAACCGCTTACTTTTTTATAACAGTAATTGTTTGCAGTATTAAGATACCAGTCACCATTGATTCCCAGGCTGTTATTTGGTGCGCCATTGCCGCTATACCATTGACTGCCTGGTGTTCCATTTGCACCTGCAGGACCGGCTGGTCCGGCTGGTCCGGCAGGACCTTGTGGGCCGGTTTGTCCCTGGGGTCCGGTTAAGCCTTGTGGGCCTTGAATGCCTTGCGGGCCTGCTGGGCCTTGAGGACCGGATGGACCATTCGGGCCTTGTGGTCCCTGGGGACCGGCTGGTCCTTGTGGGCCAACCACATTTATCGGCGTCGGTGGCGGAACAGGCTTGGGCAATATATATATCGGCTGGTATGGCGGATAATACGGCTGTGGTTTCGGCGACGGCGGTGTCGGCGGTGGTACCGGTGGCGTTGGTGTTGGCGATGGCGGGACCGGTTGCGGAGCAGGCGGCGTCGGACTCGGCGGCGTCGGTGTCGGCGGCGTCGGAGGTGTTGGTGTTGGCGGAACTGGTGTCGGCGGCGTGGGTGATGGCCCAGCCGGTGGAAAGAGCATTGGCATCGATTATTCCTCTATTAAAAATATGTCGGCAGATACATCAGGACCATATGCTTTAACAGACAATGCGACAGCATGATCCTCGTAAACAGTATTCTGCAGGCAAAGCAACACTTCTTGACCTGCGGTAAGCGTGGGATTATCAGCTGGCGAAATCACCCGGCATACCCAAAACTTATAAGTACTGACCATCATCGTTGGAATGATAGTTCCTGCATAATAAACTGGCGGTGTTCCATTTACCCATACTCCGGCAACGCCGCGGACAGGTGTTGCGGTATCAGTAGACAATGTCACCATGGCGCCGGCGGAAAGTGTATTATCGCCAGCCCGCAACGCGTCATCTAAACGCATGAAAGTAGCAGCGCGAAACTGAAAACCGGTATCAATGGAAAAGGCGGTATTAAGAAATGCCCGATCGTCCCGCCTAGCCTGTGCCCAACGTGGAGCCAGCGGCAGTTTCGGGGTAAGCGGAAGCAGGCTTTGAGCGGTAAAACCGGGTGCTATCCGATTGCGCGCATCCTCAGCATAATCTTCATAAATACAAACGCTGTCTTCATCGGTAATAACGACTGCGTCCAGGCCATAATACAGATATAAATAATATGTCCATACACGATCCGGCGTCGAAAGCAAGGTATAATAATCCTCGCCGGTGCCGGCAGTGGTGGCTAATAAACCTGGCATCTCATGAACAATTTCCAGTGTTTCTCCCCCTGTCGCCAGACCGGTATAGTGTGCGACGGTGGCGCTATATGCCAACACACCGGACTGAGTTGCGCTGAGAAGTAGGCGTTGAGCAGACGGTTCAAACAATATAGTTTGATATTCGTCATCAATTGCAATGGATAAAACTTCATCAATCTCTCTTGGTAAATAAACACCATTGCCAATGTATGAGGCAATTTCCATTACCGCGGTATGACCAGCCTGGGTGGTGCCGGTGATACGCATTGCCACGGTGCCGCCAAAATCAGCCGGGTAATTATCGCCAATATGTACCGTTTTGGAAGCGTCATCATAAAATGCAAATGGACTGTATTGAGGACGGCTTTCATCGATGCCATAAAGAATAACCCGCAGCAATCCAGTGGTGGAAGTTGGCAACATATATTCGGTACCGGTAAATCCGCTGACGAAATGCGACAAGGTATTGCCGTCAGCATCCAGCCCAGTGATGTGGAGTGATGATGGCAGTAGGACTGATTCAATAAATGTAATTTTGCCATCAACAGCAGTATAATCTTCCGAATCAAGATCAATGCCATGGAGGGTAACTCCATTAACAGTATTGAAAAATCCCGGCAAGGTAATGCATGTTCCAGAAAATAACAAACTCTTAACGGTGGTTTGTCCGGACTCATGGGCAAAGAGCAGATCAATTGATTCAGCGGTGAACGGTGTGGGCATGAATAAGTAGTTGCGCACAGCGTCATGGAGAAATGGCACGGACTGATAGACAGCACCTTCGTCATCCTGCTTGATTTCAACTGTAGCGATAACATCAATGGCACATGCTGTGGTTACATTAACGGCATCCTCAACAGGTATATTTAATGTCACGTTCATCACCTGGCTGCCGTGAGCAGTTGCAATTATCTCGGCATCGCCAGTTTTTTCAGATAGAAAATAAAACATCTGCTTTTCGGGATAAAAGATGTAGTTTTCCTCTGCAATTAATGGCTGACCGTCCATGGTGACATCCGATACATGTTTTACCCACCCGCGATTAACCAACAACTCGGGTTCAATGCGAAATCTATCACCTGATACCAAACCGCTTAATTGCTGGACGGTGGTAGGTACTTCCCCGGTGAAGACAGCATCAAGGCGACGTTGCGCCTTGTCGACGCTTTGGAGGGTAATTACAGTTGAGTCCGTGTCAACGTCATGGCGAACTTCACCACCGACGAAATTTAGTATTGATGACTGCTGCAGCGGTGTTCCATTTTTGGCAATTATCATGCTGCCGGTTGCCGGTACCCAGGTTTGTCCATCGCAAATATAAAATTTACCGGTATCCGGATCAAAGGCGGCAATCCCCTGATCGACCGTTTCTGCTGATGGTAAATCTGAAACCGAACGGACATAACCGATCGGATGACTGTCTTCGTCTTGTAATAGCTTGTGTTGTATATTCATAGTTTCCTTTGAGTCTTACCTTAAAAGTGTGCGCTCATACTCTAACTGTCGTTCCAACGCTGTAACAAACTCTGCCCGTCGGTTTAATGAGAGCCGGCGAATATCTTCAAACCCCCAGTGCAGGCCGCCATAAGCCAGGAAAAAAGCATCCTGCATCAGCGACCGTTTGGGAAGAAAAAACCGGCATCTGCTTCCGCTCGGGTCCGAATCGGTTGCCCGCAATGCTGGCAGACAGTATCAATTGTGGTGTCAATGCCGCCGTCAACATCCAGCATGGCCTGCCGAAGTGCCTGGCGGTCTCGCAGCGACATCTCGGTCACCGTCTTTTTGTTGGGAGTTTTGCCGTCAATTTCCAAGATGCGGATGAGCATCCCCTGCGAAATAGTTGCCTCTGGCAATGCCGCCAACCGTTTTTCTTTATGACCATCGAGATAATCGAACTTTACCAGGAGTCCGGAACCCGGCAGAATGCAGGTAAATTCCCGTTCCGTTGGGTACGGATTGATTGTGAGATCATCCAAATTGATATTCAACTGATTGATCCCCTGGCAATTAGCATTCGGACAAGCGAGGCGCAGCGTCATTTCATCGCCGAGGGAGATCTGCCGCAGTTTCACTAAAATAAACAGTCGGTCACCTGCTAATAAATCAAGGACATCTTTTACCGTGACATTACTGTTCTCGCCCAACTGCACCAGGCAATTGCAAAGCAGCTGATTCACGGCATCGCCGGAGCGCAGTAATTTGCCATTAGTGATGAGTTCTTCTTCAGCGCCAGTCATCTCGCGCAGGACACAGTTAATGCCGCTGGGTAGTGGATATGGGTACATAGTTTCTCCTTTTTACGACCAGTATTGATATGCCAGGGAAATCTTCTCGATATTGTTGTCTGTCTTGCCGCCTTCGAGGCCGTCATAGTCCAATGCCTTGATCCAGGCACCGTGAATATGCCAGCGGCGGGTTTCGACACCGATCCGGTCGTATTGGACGATATCGAGATCACGCATATACATATTCGGGGTGCCGCCAATGCCCAAGGTGGGATTTCCCACCTGGAGCAGCCACTGGCGGGCGGCATCTTCAGAGCCATCGGCCAGAGTTCCCTTCTCGAGGGTGAGAGCGTCAAATTTCATTCGTCCAGCTACTTTCTCATCGAAGAGCGAGCCTGCGGGCGCGAAATTTACTTCCTCAAACTCCGTCTTCGGGAGCGAGCTTTTCTGAAATAGCGCCACGTCGAAACCGTTGATCTCAATGGCGAATTGCCAGTTTTGATACAGGTTATGCGGTGTAGTGGCAACTTGTAATGGCATAGTTTTTCCTCCTAGCGGACCCGTCGGCCCGAATTTGCGTCGATGACGACTGAATTAGTTTTTGGCTGGGAAGGCGCCGAGGTCGATTCGGCCTTTGACGCATGTTGCGTATTTCGCTTACCGAGCGTATCGGTTGCCGTATGTCCGGCGCCTTTCCCCAGCGCATTGCGGCGGAGCGTCAATTCACAGCTGTAACCGCCGCTGTCGATGTGGTGTCGGACGGCTTCGACATAATATATGCCGGAAAATTTCCGTCCCACTCCGCGTAGTTCGATATTTTGTTTGGCCCGCAAAGTTGGCAGACCAATGGTGGTCGCTTCCGCAGTGACATGGTTGAGTTCACCGGTGACAAATTTACTTTCTGCAGCGGGCTGTGTTTTACCAGCCCCTGCTGTTGACGTAATATTTCCTGCTCTCTGTCCGCCGGCTTTACTCATTTTCGTCTCCCGGTATTGGCATCAATTATCACCTGACTTGATGACGACCCCTGGATTAATGCTGATTTATCCCCCAACACCGGACGATCCGGGGTGGAAGCATTATCAGCCTGGGTAGTTGTTGGCGCTTTTATTCGTGGATTAACGCCAACAGCTTTCGCTGATTGCCCACCGGCAGCATTGCCCAGGGTATTTGTCTGCGGACGAAATGACCGCAGTATCCCTTTGCGACTGGTGAAATATTCCAATGCCAGTACGGGAGTCTTTTCTAACTCGCATGGATGGAAATGCAACTCTTCACCATCTACGTAAAAGATATAGCCGGTGTTTCCCTTGCCATTTGATGAGCGGGCGGTTTTCGCCAGTTGTGTTAACCACTGCGCATCAGAGATTTTGCTCTGATGCAATCGTGGAAAGCGGTCGATACTCGCTATGACTACTGGTGTTAATCCATGCTCGCTCGCGATAGTCACCGCGATATCGCTTGCCCGAATCCCGCCCGCTTTCTCCCAAACCCGCTGCACCTGTTCTTTCGATAAATTGCAAGCTTTGTCATATGCTTTAATCGTTATTGTCGGTGCCCCGGATTCCGGGAAGTCGTACCCTATTTCTTTGATGACAGCTATTTTCGTGGGTGATAAATTATCCACATAGCCGAAACGTGCGCGGATTTCCTTTCCTTCCTGCAGCAGCGGGTGATCAATTAACTGCAGATAAGGATCAGTCAGCGTTACTTCCAAAAGATCCATTTCTTTTTCGTGATCTTCATAGCTGAAGGCAACCAGCTCTCCCGTCATGTTCAGGGAGAAGCGATGGCCTTCTATATCAAGCAGTAAAATGGGTGTATCTAATGTCATCAAAAAAAGAGTCCTCTAACCTTTATATAAACGGTGAAAAATATGAAATGACGAAAAACTCGTCGTTTTCGCAAATTTGATTTATTTTGCATGTCAGAAATTCTTATTTTATAGTGTCAGGTCGTTATCAAAATTTCTATTCGAATGCTACATAATTAATGAATCCTCCCATTTAGATAACGACCATCAACTATAAAACCTATCCTTCCAGCATGTCATCTCTCTTGTTATAACGATCCAATAATTGTTCAAGTTTTCGTGCATCGAGTCGCCATGCCCATTCAGGTTCCACCGCTCTTCCACCACCAGGAATGCGAACACGTCGCACTATGGAAGCAGCATCTTCGGGAATGAGGATGCCTTCTGCTATCAGTTGCTTTCCTATTGCGGTATTGGAGAAGTAAAGTGGTTCATCTTCCCCACGTTTGTAAGCGTCACGCACCGCGCCGGTGGCAAGCCGTGTAAGTAGATAAATCATCGTGTGATCTTTAGCGTAGTAACCGATGATGGGGATACCGTGATCTTGATTATTCTCAATATAATGATCTTTAATGCGAACACGGTCTGCGGTAAGCAATTGTGCCAGCGTCGTCAAGAAACTCTCGCCAGGACGGGCATCGTTTACTGAAGCAACCATCCGCCTGAGTATCTCACGCAAGATGCCGGTATGCTCTATCAGCAAGTCCTGTCCAGTTATTGCTACCGGGTCACAACCTATTGAATATACAAAATCAAGGAATGCCTCTATTCCGAGCAGTGAAAGCGCAGCATTCGATGCCAGCCGGTTGGCATTATCCGCTAACAAGCCTTCTGTGTTCATAAATTCTATGAATTGTGCTTCAGTTTTCTGTAGTTGACCATGCCAATAGACAGGGTCTTGTTTCTGCCACCAGGCGATAAATGCAGCCGGTATTTTACGATATTCATGGTGGCGCTCCAGGCACGCTAAATACTGCGGAAGTGATTGAGGATCGCTCTCAAATTCTACCACCAGGGAACGAGCAAGAGCTGATGTTTCGTTAAAAGGGAGATCCTCACCGGTGACTATGAGCATAGCCTGTATTACTGATCCGCTGATGACTTTAGCGCCGGGGGTAGCACGTTTCCGCGCTTGTAAATCTGCGTAATCTGTCAATAAACGGAGTGCATTGCTCCATTGCATGTGTCCTATTTTCTGGCGCTTAAAATCATCAATCAGCCACAAACCGCCTCGACAGCGCGCAGCTTCTTGTCGGTTGATCTCTGGCGTTGATCCCCAACCCGCCAGTTTATCCTTGCTGGTGAAATCGCCCCAGAGACATTGCGCAAAGCGGGCTGTCTCCGTTTTTCCCGTTCCAGACGACCCGGCGATGAAAAGGACATACGGCGAAAACTTCTGCAGAAAATTATGACTGAACAGAATCGGGCCAAGGAAGGCATGCGCCAGAATCGGCAACGTGACAGCATACGGCTGCAAACAAAGGAAATCCGTCAACAAATGACGCACCAGCGATTGAACTTCTTCTATGGGTGCCGCCAACAAGTCGAGGTTACGCGCCTTGTTGTATTCTGCGCGGACATCAACAGTGGCATGTGTTGACTCAGTTGAGACGATTTCACCATCATTAATAATTACCGACGGGGTGACAAATCCTGCGGTGGGATGATTACCAAAAAAGGCATAGACCCGCTCTTCAATAGTATTCATCGAAACCTGAGTGGCAATAAGACGGATATCATCGAGATTGCGCGTAGAGAAGACCGCGCGTTGGCGGGCAACTTTGGTTATCTGCCGGGCAAGGTCAGCGTTCGACCCCCAGTCAGCACCGCTGATTTGGAACGCTTTATTCCAGTCGGGACCGATGATTTCTCCGTGCATGGCAGTCTCTGCAATGGTGGTGCCATCATCATGAATTTGACTATCATCAGATAGGACTTCCCGGTCGATTCTAATATGAAAATTCGTTAAAGACTCCGGCGGAGAAAACATCATACCTTGCGGCGTTTCCCGCATTGTCTCGCGTATGACCCCTTGATCGACAATGAAGTAACGATGACGTCCGGTAGTATATATGGGTTCGCCGCGTTCTTCAGTAAGCTGCTGATTATGCGACTCTCGGCTGGCAGCTTTTAAAGCCTGCTGGCAACTTTTAAAATGACTACGCAACGCGGGCAGTCGATAGAGATCCCCTAAACGTTTTTGCAGTGCTCTGAGTAAGCGGTCGTGATCAATGCCTGGTTGCTGCGAGATATGTCGCAGTATCTCATCAATGAGAGTGGCGCGTTCTGTGGATTGGGTATCGACGGGGAAAACAGCAATAGCATACTCAACGCTGCTTTTAGCATCGTTAAGCACATTTTGAAACTCGCCTGCGGTATGCCCCTGCACAAAGAAACTGCAAATATCAACTTTGGCAGCTTCCAAAAGTCGTTGCACTTCAATCTTTTCTGTTACTGAGCAATTTTGTAAAGAGCGCTGACCGACGGAATTCGTGATCCCAAAACGATCACGGAGTTCAGCCCGCGCTTCTTCTTGTGCACTATCAAGCGGCAATAAGGCGACGCGACAGATTATGTTGGCGCTTTCCAGATGCCTTGCAGTTTTAATCGCACCTTGCCAACCAGCTTCTGATACTTCATTGTCCTGGCAGATCACCACTTCCTTCACTCCACGCAGCTGTGGCAGCAGCCGATTCCAATCATCCTGACGGATATTCGTTGTCACCGGACTGACGCAGGGAAACCCCTGGCTGATCAGGGTGATGCAATCAGTGATCCCTTCAGTAATGATAACCTGACGCGGATGCTTGAGCAGGCAATCCTCATTGAAAAGCTGGTTATTCTCAATCCCTTCCGCCACCCACGGACGTTTTTCCAAGTCATAAGTCGGCAGTTTTTTATACTTGCCGCTCTCCCACTTATCTTCCGGAGTCAACGGGCATTTGCGCCCAATGAAATATGTGACGCGACCCTGGCTGTAATATGGAAACATCACCCGTTGATTGAAGAATGGAAGTACCTTTGCTTCATCACTGGTTTCGTTCGGACGGAATAATCCGCTGGAAAGTAGTTCCTGAGTGGTAAAGTCCAGACGGTACAAATGATCACGCAAGCCATTGATATCTGCAAACCCAATGTGGTGCTCCACAATTGTCTCTTCAGTGAAAGCATATTGATTTTTCAACCAGGCCTTCACCTCATTATTTTCCATCAACTTTGTGTGATACCAATCAGCTGCCGCAGATAATACTTGCCGGGCGCGTTGAAGAGTGGCTTCTCGCTGTTCGATTTTTTTTATCTCTTCGTCTGACAATCCCATATGTGACAGCTTCGACAGTCCAGCTTTCTCTGCCAGCCAGTTGCGGGCATCCCGGTGGCTTTCCGTCATTAACCCTGCAATGCCGGTGGTGACGACGCCGTGACGGACGAACTCCACCAGTTGCAGGACGTCGCCGCTTATCCCACATCCCCAACAGCGCCAGAGTTGCTTATCTACTTCCACGTGGAGCGATTTCCCGCTGGTGGAGTGATGCCCTGGGCAATTTATGTGAATGGTTGAATCGCCATTCTCGGTAATGCGTGACCCTAAAAGTTCACGGGCAACTTCGCCGATATCAACAGAAGTGATTTGGCGATAATATTCTTTGATTTCATGCACTTGCATGTATATCTCCTTTTCTAAGAATGATGTCTTGATGTGTTCTACTGTGGCCTTGGTATTGTTTCATGGTCATCATGGTTGATGCTTAAATGTCATGTCATACCTCCCTTCAAAACTTCTACTGCATTGGCCAGCGATAAAAATGTTTTACGGGCATCAACATCGCGGCGGTCAATCGCCCGCCGGATTCCAACGCTATCTCCCAAAATGATCGCCGACCGCTGTGCGCGGGTGACAGCGGTATAGAGCAAGTTACGGTTAAGCATGAACGACTGCGCCCGATGTACCACCGCTATGACGACTGGGAATTCCGACCCCTGGCTTTTATGCACGGTGGAAGCATAAGCCAGCATGAGGTCATCTACCTCTTCTGCATGACGGGGAATATGCACATCGCGCCCATCGAAATCCAACAATAATACTTCAATGGGTCGTTTTGTCTTCTCGTCTTCCTCCATTACGATGTCCCGCACTACCCCGATGGCACCATTCATCAAATCCAGGTTGTAGTTGTTTCGCACTTGCATGATCTTATCGCCAACGAAAAAATCGGGACGTCGATGATCTGGGACGGGCGGTACCTGCACGCCGAAGCGTTGCTGCTGCACGATACGTTGCAACAGAATGTTGAGTTCGCGGGTCCCGAGTGGACCTTTATTCGTTGGCGTCAGCACTTGCAAATCCCGCACCGGATCCAACCCTAATCGTGGTATCAGCTCGCAAACTATCTGCTCCAGAGTATCGAGCACCGCCTGTTCAGAGCGACAGTCATCAATAAGGTACCAGGG
>CAZNLA010000074.1:12325-14964 GCA_964573385.1 uncultured bacterium | reverse complement strand
TCTTCAACATCACTACCCGTCACTGCCGGGCAACGAGGCGAAGTATACTACCTCAGATATATCGTGTCAACTGCTTTTGGGCCAAATTTCGATTTTTTTTCAAAATAAAGTAAAAAAAGGCGATTTGAGAGCAATTTGAGGGTAAAATTCAGAGTAATCAGGATATTACCAGGTAATAAATATTACGTTTTTAATAATATGGCACTGAAAATAAACGTCTTGATCAAAATTACCCGATCGATATCTTTATTATAATTGCCAAATATCCTGATGATTGCTAATATTTACAAACAATCATTGACTATACAATGAAATCATTTGCAATGGTGGTTATAATGGGAATAAATGAAAAACAAGATTATGTAAGCTGGTTACGTACAGTATCGCGCGATTTAACCGAACAACGCGAAGCCAAGGAACGTCAGGATCAGTTCACCCGTGGCTTGCAGGAAGTTTTGGAGATGGTTGATGAATTATTAACCAGTAATGATATAAATGATATATACCGTGCCGCGGTAGAATTACCACGTCAGAGATTAGGGGTTAAACGTACCAGGTTGATGCTGTATGATAAAACAGATGATATGCTATACGGTATGTTTGGCACTGACATTAAAGGTAACACACGCATAGAAACCGGGATGAAATCAAAGTTCGATATTCATGAATCCACTGCTTTTACCAACCTGACAAAAAATCGGCTACGCTGGCATCTGAATCCGGATAACATTATATATGACTTAAAAGAGACCGGATTAAAACCCGCGGGACAAGGATGGACAGCAATTATACCACTGTTTTCTGATGTCGAAGGTGAAAAAGTTGCTGTTTATTATGCTGATAGCGGAAATGACCCAGAAAAGATAAACTCGCTGGTTATAGAACTGCTGGCACTGTTCTGCAGCATGTTAACCAGCGTATTGGAACGAAAACAGGCCGAAGATGACCATAGGAAGATGGCAGAGGGTTTGGCCGCCGTAATTCAAATGGCAGACGAACTAACAAGTTATGATTCTTTTGATATGATGCTTAAACGCGCGGTGGAATTGCCACGGGAGAAGTTGAATATAGATCGCACATCTATATTTATGATAAATGATGATATATCTGTAATTCAGGGAACATATGGAACAAACTCAAAAGGTGAAACTGTAAACGAAGACAAGAACATAAAAGATTTTTCATCAGATAAGCTGTATGGAATGATAAAAGATAATCACCAATGGTCTAAACACGATTATCATTATACAGAATGGACCGAAAATGGTAACAGAATATTTGGAAAAGGACCTGTGGGTGTGGTACCGGTGTCAACCCGAGATAAGATATTAGGGGTGTTGTTAAATGACAACGCCATCTCCGGCAGACCTTTTGATGAGGTTACCCAGCAAATCCTTATTGTATATTGTTCGCATTTGGGCAATATTATCATGCGCAAGATAGCAGAGACAGCATTACGTGACAGCGAAAAACGTATGCGCCGGATTACAGATAATATGACAGATATCGTGGCACAAATAGATAAGAATTGTGTTTTCACATATCTCAGTCCATCTATATATAATATGATTGGCAGCAAAGCGGAAGATATAATCGGCAAAACATTTTATTCATTAATTAATCCTGACGACATTATGAGCCTGGAAAAAGGATTCGCCCGGGTTATGAATGGTGAAAAGAACCGGATGGAATGTCGGATCATGACAAAATCCGGCGAAATGTTATGGATAGAAACACTGGCCAATCCTATATTATCACCAGAAGGTGAATTACAGGATATCATACTTACCTGCCGGGACATTAATCAACGCAAAAAAGCTGAAGAAGAGTTGGCACGCAGTAATGCCGAACTGCAGCAATTTGCCTATATCGCCTCGCATGACCTGCAGGAACCATTACGTATGGTTGCCAGTTATGTACAACTATTACAACGCCGGTACAAGGGCAAATTAGATGCTGACGCCGATACATATATACAATATGCGGTGGATGGCGCCACCAGAATGAAAAATCTAATTAATGACCTGCTGACTTACTCCAGGGTAGGCACCCACGGCAAACCGTTGGATAGATTACCATTGCGCGAAACGATGGACAGGGTATTGAATAACCTGACTGTAATAATAGAAGAACGTCAGGCAGAAGTAACATACGGCGAATTGCCGGTTATCATGGGTGACCCGACACAGATGGACCAATTATTTCAGAACATTATTAATAACGCCATAAAGTTCTGCCAGGATACCCCAAAAATACATATAGAAGCAATTCCCGAAGAAAATAATATTTGGCGAATATCAATAAAAGATAATGGCATAGGAATTGAACCACAATACGCGGAACGTATTTTCGTAATGTTCCAACGCCTGCATACCCAACAGGAATATTCCGGCACCGGAATAGGCCTGGCAGTATGTAAGAAAATTGTGGAACGTCACGGTGGCAGAATATGGATTGAATCTGAAAAAGGAATAGGCACCACTTTCTTCTTTACCCTGAAGGGAGAGTAGTGGAATTGTAAATTAAAAATTAAAAATGCAAAATTAAAAATTGATTGATGTTACACAGAGAGTTTTTGAAGAGTGAAGGGTGAAATTAATTAAAAATTAAAAATGTAAAATGTAAAATTGATTAGTTGG
>CAZNLA010000074.1:0-12225 GCA_964573385.1 uncultured bacterium | reverse complement strand
AGTTTAGTCACAGTGTGTAACAGGGTCGCAGACCGGCCTTTTGAAGAGAGAAGAGTGAAGAGAGAAGGGTGAAATTAATTAAAAATTAAAAATGTAAAATGTAAAATTGATTAGTTGGTCAATTGCAGTTACCTTTCAAGTTTAGTCACAGTGTGTAACAGGGTCGCAGACCGGCCTTTTGAAGAGAGAAGAGAGAAGAGAGAAGGGTGAAATTAATTAAAAATTAAAAATGTAAAATTAAAAATTGATTAGTTGGTCAATTGCAGTTACCTTTCAAGTTTAGTCACAGTGTGGAACATGGTCGCAACCCGGCCTTTTGAAGAGAGAAGGGTGAAATTGTCTGAACCATGGTTCAGACAATTTCACTCTTCCAAATTTCACTCTTCACTCTTCAAACCCCTCTGTGTTACTCTGTGAAAAACTCTGTAAACTTTATGGTTATTAGAATAATTTGGAAGTTAATAGAATCTGGTATGAAGGTGAATGTTGTTGATTTTATTGTCAGCAGAATTATAAATACCATGTGGTTTATAGCTTTTTTAGGCTTAAAACAAAAAATAATCTATAAATTGCATATTGTTCGTAAATAATACTTGACTTTATATATCTCAATTGGTATTATTTTCCCCGTGCTTTGAACACAACGTGAGGAGTGCTATTAAAAATGGCAAAACAAGTAAATATTGAATCCCTAAGTGCATTAAGTCCAGACATGGACAAGTTTCACGCTTTTGAGCGCGAGGTTATTGGCGGAATTTACCGTGAAATAGACCAGCGCAAAGAAAAATCTGAAATTGCACGCGTTAATCGTGAAAAGAAAGCTAAAAAGAAACGCCAGCGCGCCGCAGCAGCAGCAGCTTAATATTGTTTCTTTATGGTTTGCGCATATTTACAGCCCGCTGTTCCTTAAAACGGCGGGCTTATGCTGTATCAGCTATATAAACAATTGGCCGTTTAGCAACCAAATAAGTTTTTACAAAGGTCACTTCGACAATTTCAGTGACCGGTCGATGAGCATATCAAAGCGACACCATCTTCTGTCATATTTCTTCTGAACAGCAAGGGTCATATTCCTATTTATATATCTTGTTGTTACTCATTATAACTGGTACAATCCACCTTAACCGGAACTTTATGATTAAAGGCTATTAATAATGAATAATAAATATATCCTTCTGTTGTTGTTATTTACATTCCATTTTTTATCACTTGCGGGTAATGCTTATAATCCATTTACAACTATTTTACCCACGTACCTGTTACCGGATACTGCGGCAGTTGATGGAAACCTATCAGAATGGAAATATATCCCGGTTATACCAGCGGAACGTTTTCACACTACACTTAAACCGATGGATTTCACACCATCTGCTGATTTTTCGCCAAGTGTGCGTTGTGGCATGAAAAAAGGTTCAAGTGACCTTTATTTTCTGGTGATTGTAAAAGATAATCAACGTTTTGTGGAAAACCAACCACATTGGATATTAGGTGATTACCTGGAGTTATATCTTGATTTCGGACGCGAGTCGCGGGATAAAGATTTTCCTAAATGGAACGCGAAACGGGATAATAAATGGCTTGCACCATTGGCAATGGGTCAATACGGTTTTCGCCCCAAAACATTACAGGTTACCGCGGATACTATCGCAACTGTAAACGCGAAAGATTGGAATTCTGATTTCGCGTCTGTGCTGATTGATGGTGGTTTCGCGTATGAAGTCCGGGTTGACAGTGAATCTGTACTTAATAAATTACAGATGAAAACTATGCCGAAATATTTGGGGATAGATTTCGGATTAATGGACCAGGATTATATGGTTGAATTATCAACAGAAGGCTGGAACAACATAAAATCCACATATAAGTTATTCGGTGACGGTATGGAACATTCTTTTCCTGACCGATACGGTATGATATCAACACAACCAATAACTTTGCCACCGATGGCGTATTTTGAACCATTGCCAAGACCATTACAGGCACATTTTGGCAATTTCCCAACTGTGAAAAATATAACGCAGGCAATCAGCAAATTACCTCCAACAGAATTAGCCGACATGGTATATTGGGCAGGAATACAAGGAACAGTTTTTGATGTTAAACTGGTTCATGATTTAATGGAAACAGGAAGCCAGGAAGTAAAAGAAAACTGTCTGGCAGTTTTACTTTTTACCGAACAACCAGTAGAATGCAGGAAAGTTGCAATTAATAATATTTATCAGCAAGATATGCTTAAGAACTCCACATATGTATTAGTGTTAGCAAACTTACTTAATAAACAGGAAAATGCCGGATATCAGTCACAATTACACAAATTGATAAATAACGCCGATACGACCGTAGGCATAACCGCCGCACGGGCATTGGCATCCGTTGGCACTTACGAAGACGCAATACTATTATCCAAAGAGATTGCTGAAGTAATCAACGAGTTACGAAAAGTTGTTAACAGTCCATTTCATGCTGATGCCGGCAGGTTGGCAGCATACCGGGTATTAGCGAATGCCGCAGCAGAAACATTAAAATCGCGAACAGAACCGGTGATTCAACCTGCTACAACCCCGGTAAGAGAGTTACTGACATCCAATACAGATTTAAATAGATTCATACCAGCGGATGGAAATACCGTTTATAACGCAAAAGATTTATTGAGAAAATGGCCGAAAAGTGGGCCAAAAGAATTGTGGCGCGCCGAAGTGGGACAGGGTAAAAGTGCAGTAGTTGAAGCAGATGGCCGGGCATTTACAACAGTTATGACAGACGGAAAACAATGGGCATTATGCATTAACCCATTAAATGGCAAAACTATTTGGAAACATTTACTTATAGATAAAGAGTCTCACCATGTGGTGGACGGACCAACCGTTACCCCGGTAATTGATGGTGACAGGATATATTTCATTGCCGGCGGCAATTGGGCAGATAATATTGCAGTGGTAGCGTGCTTACATACCACCGATGGTACAGAAATTTGGCGGGAAAACTCGCTGTATTGGGGCCGGGAAGGCACCACACCACTTATTATTGATAACCTGTTAATCATCGGTACACCGCAACAACAGCAACCCGTGATTGCGGTAAATAAGATGACAGGGAAAATAGTATGGAAAACCGCATCGACACAAAATGAAGCAGGCAGTGGCGCGGCATCTATAAGCTATCAAATATTAGATGGAATACCACAACTCATCATGGGAGTTGGCGGGCATGGCAGTGGCGAAGTCTGGGGTATAAACGCCAAAAATGGTGAAGTTTTTTGGCGATACCCATGCAACACCCATAATGGTCTGCTATCAACACCGGTTACTGTTGGATCAAAGGTATTAATCTGTAATGGTCAGGGTGGTTCAGGTTTTTCCGCGTGCCTGCAGATGTATGTAAAGGATGGGAAAATACGTATGCGGCAGATATACCTTGACGATAAAATACAGATGAATATGTATAACACCCCTGCGGTTATTGATAATAATGTATATGGTTTTTCATCCGGATGTATAGAATGCACACGTTTGGATGACGGAAAACTATTATGGAAAAAAGATGGTAAAGACTGGGGTGCGGAACAACAACTTATTGCTGCCGATGGATTAATTTACGCCATCAGCAAACCGGGTGAGTTGATAATGTTAGCTGCTGACCCTGCCGGATATAAAGAATTAGGACGTGTTAACCCCGGGATAGATTTCGGATTACACCAGCAACCGACGATAGCTAATGGCAGGCTATATTTACGCGGTGAAAAATGGGTGGTTTGTTATGATGTGCAACATATAAAATAGAGGAACAATTGCAAAACCTGACAGAATTGTAGGGAATGCCGTCCCCGGCATTCCGAAAATAGAGAGTTTCTATCTCAAAGAGGAATGCCGGGGACGGCATTCCGTACAGAATAAATAGAAATAATCCGAACAGGATGTTCGGAATACTTCTGGTTACACCTGTAACTCTACCCTATTCTGCGATGGAATACCCACCATTCAACGCAAAGCAGTAACAATACCAGCAGTAATATCGGTCGCCAAAATTCAGTTTCAGTCTTAAGATTACCGGTTTTTGCCTCTGTTATTTTTCCTGCGGTATCCCGAAGTATCAATTTTTCACGCGGGGTAATATCAGACTCACCGGCATTCAGCAGATTTACAGATATGCGCATTTTCGTATCACCGGTAACCTGGTATATGCCGGTTCTGGTTAATCCATCAATATTAGTCATTGCAGATGCAGAAGATATCTTTCGTTTTTTGCCATCCGGAGAAATTATTGTCAGATTAGACCCCACAGCTTTAACTATTTCGCCGGCACGGATATTTGTAGCGGATAATCCGGCGCGTTTACCCCCCAACCATTCCATACAGTTTGCCACAAATATGGGAAAAGAGGCGCGTAGTGGGAAGTCTGTCCCCTGCAGATCAAAACCGAGGGCAATAATACGCCGATTATTACTTTCTGATGTTACCGCTATTACACCACCGTCTGACTCAATTAACGGTTTTGCGCCATCAACAGGCAGCAACCGCGACGCCTGAGTAATCATCATGTCGTTTAAAGAGATATGTTGCAGTACCGGATGTCGTCTTTCCCAATCATTCACCATTGTATCATTCAATGTTGTTTTAAAATCTGCCGGTATCGCATTGCCGGTACAGGAAATCAATAAAGCGTTTATCCCCACCGGCAGTTTATTTATTGTCACTTTATCCGCAACCACCACAGTACCTGGGTTTATTACCGTTGGCAAAAAATTATTCGTTGTTACCTGTATGCCCGGTATTAACGATAATGCCGTCTGCAGGAAAAAGTTCCCCGGGGATATTAACAATACCGATAAACGATTATTCTCCGGCAGTATAATCTGTGCGATATTATCTGTCTTCAATGCGTCATCAATATAAATTGTCGCTTTCAACACGCCACCGGTTGCTGGTAAATCCGGTATTGTCGCACTCCATTTTTCACCACCGGCAAGTTTTATCTCCTGAACATCCATCGTTGAATCATTAAGCGATATATCCACAGTGAAGGTTTTTGTATCTTTATAAAAGTTCTTTACAACTAAAAATGCCTCATAACTGTTCACTTTTTTAACAATTTTCCGGGCATCCATGGCAATTATCCCAACATTGCCACCCTTCTCACCGGTTTTAATAAAATTAGTATTCAGTGAATAATCCGCCGGCAGAGATATCTCTGATGAACCCCCATCGCTGATAACCAATACATCCGGCTTTGCATTGCCCGCAAATTTCTTGTCACGCGCCATACCTGCCGCAATATCAAATGCCTCACGAAGTTCACCGGTGGTATCAGCAATATTCAGTTTATTTATGGCGTCATGGAGTGATTTTTTATCTGATGTAAATGCTGTAAGGGTACGGGTACCACCACCCACAGCAATTATCAGCATATTATCAGTTTTTGCCAGTGAATCAATAGCCTGATGAGCACGTCGTTGCGCCATATCAAACCGGGATGGTATTACATCACGCGCGGCCATGCTGGCACTGGCATCAATTATTAAAATCATATTCCGCGACGCACTGGATTTCCACAACATCGCGGGTCGGGTGAGAGCAATAACAATGAAGATAACTATAATCAACTGCAGAATAAATAACAGATTTTTACGAAGTTTTTGAAAAGGTGTATTCGCCTGTAAATCCTGCAATAATTTATCCCATAACATGACAGACGGAATAACACGTTCGCGACGACGCAATTTTAGCAGGTATAACAATATTATAAATCCGCATAACGGCAGTAAAGCCAATAACCACCAGGGTGCAATTAAGTGCATTCAATCACTCCGGACAACTCTATTAACAAGGCTTTCACTTAAGGTCACTTCGACAGGCTCAGTGACCGGTCGCTGATTTTGTTAAAGCGACCATTTTGAGCATATTTCTCTATAAAGGCGAAAATCCTGTATTAGTCTTCTTTCCATTCTCCAAAAAATATATATTTGGGTTTGGCATCTTTCGATTTCGGTTTAGCATACCATTTCCCGCGTTTTGCTTTTTTATCGTCACTATTAATTAATGAATATGCGCCGGTTCCCTGCAATATTGCTTTTCCCACCCCCTGCGATATAAAACTAACAACATTTCCGCGCAATCCAAAAGCGATTTTATCACCACTGATAGCAATATCTCCATTGAAATCAGTGCAAACCTTGATATCAATATTTCCACTTTTTTCTAATTTCCATTCAATGTTTCCACCCTGCACCGCTACATCCGCATTAGCAGTCACCCACAATACCCCACTGCCACTAAATGTAGCAGTGCCATTGAGTAACACAAATTGCGATAAACCGTCACCATTACCAGAGATACGACCGGTACCGGCAGTCAATTCATAATCATTTGGTGTTTCTGCCTTCTCCGCGGCAAATATATTAATCAATAATAGAAACAAAACTGATATCATAAACAAACGAATCATTTTAAAATCCCCATACTATGGTATTTTTATTTATATTACCATACCAACAAAAATTTTGGTAGATAATGGCAGGTGCGTTAACGGTAAGACCATAAATAAAAATGAGGATGAGGATGAGGATGAGGATGATGGATTTTGCAATTACCAGTATTGTGTAATATTTCATATTTATATTTTAACCACGAAATACACGAAAGGCACGAAAAAGTAAGCTTCAGTTTAATCTTTATCAATACAGGACTTTCGTTTTAGGTCACTTAGACAGGCTCAGTGACCGGTCGCTGAGCCTGTCGAAGCGACCTTTTTAAGCAAGATTACCCTTATAAGCTAAAGTCCAGATTAAAATATTTTTTTTCTAAATTGTTCCGGGTGCTATCGCTTTAGGAATCAAAGGAATATTATCAATCAAACGGGTTTTTCCAACGAGTACCGCAATTAATAATCGTGCTTCACCCGTTGTAACACGTAATGGTTCCAGAGTTTCAGGGTCAGTAATTACGGCATATTGTAATGTTGCCATATGTTGATTTTGTACACATTGCTCAATTTTCGCGATTATTTCAGTGGTATCTATAATGCCACTATCAACAGCATCGCGGGCAACCTGCAACGCCCGGGGCACAACACGTGCGGCCTGTCTTTCTGTAGGCGATAAATAACTATTTCGTGATGACATAGCCAATCCATCCGCTTCTCGTATTGTAGGAACTGAAATAATTGTTATGGGCATAAACAGGTCGCGGGTCATTCTTTTTATAACCTGCAGTTGTTGATAATCTTTTTCGCCAAAATACGCGCGATGCGGCATAATGATATTAAATAACTTGGCGACAACAGTTGTTACACCCCGGAAATGTCCTGGTCGCATGGCACCGCATGCCACATCTGTCATTCCATCAACCTCAACCCATGTTGATGCGTTGCGGGGATAAATTTCATGTGATTTCGGGTGGAAAATTATATCTACCCCGGCACGACGACATAAATCAGAGTCACGTTGAATATCCCGCGGGTATTTTTCAAAATCTTCATTAGGGCCAAATTGTGTGGGATTAACATAAATAGAAGCAACAACCAAATCACAATCTTCCCTGGCTTTTTTCATTAAAGATTCGTGTCCGGCATGTAAATAACCCATGGTTGGGACAAAACCAGATGTTTTAGAATATGCTTTTTTCGCCCGCATTACTTCACGTAGTTCTGTTATAGACTCAATTATTTCCATCTGGTACCTTTTAATAAAATTATATTTAACAGGACTTTCGCTTAAAAGGTCGCTTCGACAATTTCATTTACCATTTATTGATACTGCCGAAGCGACCATTTTAAGCTTATTTCTTTGTCAAAACGACAACCATACTTAAATTTAAATCCTAAAACTATTTCTTCTTACTTCCGGCGAAATCAAATTTCCAGATTACGCCGCCATTAATGTAAGTTTTACCCTTTTCATCTAAATCCGCATAAAAACGAAAATCAATTGCATCACCCGCAGAACGTGTGAGAGATAATGAATATGCATTACTATTTCTTACGCCACTCTCATGTGCGTGTGAACTATATTCAACAAACATATCAGTATCATAATTTTGATAAATTGATGGGAAATAAAGACCAAAGGTTTGAATCTTTTTGCCAGAAACATCTTTTCCTAATTCAGCATATCCTTCCAGATAATTACTGATTAATGGGGTTGATATGCTGCCAGTATAACCATTGCCTGGTTTAACCTGGCCTACCCGCAGATAGTTGATACCTATTACCGCACCTTTAAAATCTGCAGTTATATGCCCGGTAGCGCCTTTTTCAGCACCTGAGCCAACCGGGTTACTGTCATACAACCATGCTGCTTCACCATTAATTCTATTGCCTTTATAACTGATGCCGGCACCGGTATAACGATCAAATATTAATTGGGTACCATTATAATTGCGCATTACCGGTCCCGCCTGATATCTCTTTCGTCCCGCAAACGCCGACCAACTATCTGTAATCATGTGTTCAAACAAAGCGACAGAATCAAATTTCTGATTGCTTTTTTTACCGGTCATCAATAAATAATTTGACTCAATTGTATAAATAGACCTGCCCATACGTCCACAAATAACAGACTTGGCGCCACCGAAAGAAGGATTTCCGCTAAAGGCAAAAATATTCCCGCTAAAATCTGGCTTAGCGTATTCTTTTACTGTTTCTCCATCTTTGCCATTAATTTCTGTCCGTAAATCAAACCCATTAGCCAATATACAGGCCAACGCCCCCATACCGGCAATGGCAATCGAACTTTTGTTTCTATCCATTAACCGATAGCTTACATCATTATTAACCGGTGCAGTGTTTGATGTAGAAGTGAAAGAACCGCTACCTTTACGGGTTTGTGCGTATGGCCAAATAACACCCATATTAACTGTAGCGGAGTTCTTAGAAATTACATCTATCAATTCAGGGACGGTATTGATTTTTAACACCTGGGTGATTAATTGAACTTGTTCAGGACTAAGTTCATATAAATTTGCCATGTTATCGGTTGCGTGTTTTGTTTTATACGCACTAATAGCAGTGAGAGCATCAATACCACCTGTAGAATTTAAATTAATTTCAGCATTAATTTTTGGTGTGACTTTATCTGCCATAATATCCATAAATGCGTCACGCATAATTGGGTCAGTAATAATTCCGTTTATTATGTATGCCAACGTTGGGTCATTAAAAATCTCTTCCTGAATCTCCTGGCTTATTTCATGGCCTATTTCAGAACCGGTTGTTACCAGGGTACCATTTACCACTGTTGATAACGCGGATGTCCACCCTTCTTCAGTACCACCTAGTTCAACCGGTAACATTGCGGTTGGTATGATAGCTTTAAATATTTGTACTGAACCTTTATCATCACCGTCTGGCACACTAATAACTGTTACACTGGTGGTTTCACCAGCACTGACAGATGTTGTTCCCTGAACATTGGATAATAAGTTGGGAGGAGGCGCGACATCAACAGTTCCTTCCAAAACTGTAACATTTGTACTGCCATCACTTCTTACCGACACAATAAAGATTGTACCTTTCGCGGTTGCGGTTGCGGTTGGTGTCTGTACTGTGGTTTTGCTTCCTTTTGCAACCTGTATCCATACCGCACCCTCATTAAGCTTAATATTTCTTAGCTCTTTAGATTGTTGTACCACAAGGTCTGTACGTTCATTAATACGTAAAATCGACTTATCGTTAAAGACAATTTCCGCCATTGATCTTTTTAGTGTGCGTATCCCCTGCTGACTGATAACTGACTGGTTCTGTTTTGCGTCTAACCATGTCGCGTTCGCACTGTCAGAAATTGCTTCTGATGACACCTTTACCATTCTGGTTACTTTCAAGGTACCAACCACTTCTGCAGCATTGACAGCAAATGCAATCAATAAAAAAGCTAACAATATTTTTTTCATATCCATCTCCCGGAGTATTTTCAACCTGTTGACTTATATCAGGACTTTCGCTTTAACCAAAGTAATATGTTTTAAATAGTCACTGCTACAGGTTCAGCAACAAATCACTGAACTTATAGCAGTGACTTATACCAAAAGTCTTGTTATAGATATAGTAGCATTATTTTGTGAAATTTTCTACGGTATTTTTCGGTTCATCGTACCATTTTACAACTTTATAACATGCTACCGGATTAGTTTTACCTTTTAGGGTGACTTCCCCTAAAGATTCTACATCCATATACTGTTGTAATTCAATATAAGTAGGGTGGTCAATGACTACATCCGGCTTTCCGGTGACCCCCTGCAATCTGGATGAAAGATTAACTGTATCGCCAATAATAGTGAACTCATGCCTTTGTTCACTACCTACATGGCCGGAAACTAATGGGCCGGTTGTTATGCCAAATCCACTGGCAAGTGAGAACATGGTACCATCATCGTCCGGGAACTGCTCCAGAGAAATATCACGCATTTTAACTGCTGATTTAACCGCATGGTATGCCGCATTTTCCTGTGGAATTGGCGCGCCGAATACCACCAGAATACCATCACCAAGGAACTTATCGATGGTTCCGCCTTCCTGATAAATCACTTTAGTAAGCCGACTGAGATGTTTATTTAATAATCTAACCACTTGTTCCGGTGGATGTGCTTCAGAAAAGCCGGTGAAATTACGAATATCCCCAAATATAACGGTGGCATTAATACGGCTTGCACCCATATTTCCTTCCTGGCGCAAAATTGTTTCCAATACTGCCGGACTAACATATCCTGACCATTTCTTTTTTAAATTGCCGCGTTCAACCCAGGATATTGACCCCGCGCCTAATAGTATAAACGCGGATGGAATTATCCAGGGAAGGAAAAAATTATTATGTGAAAATAAATAAAATGACAGTAAGAAATAAAATAGAACCGATGAAAATAATAATACCGGTCCTCTCCAGTTCATAAAATGCCGCACCAGATAAGTTGCAAGGAGAGAGAAGATGAAGGTTATTATCCAAACAGACATAGCGTTTGCCATGGTGATAAAAGATTTTTTACTTAACGCGTTATAGATTTGTGCCTGTACCACTACACCAGGAATTCTGTCAGTATATAATCCGGAAGAGCTGTTTTCTGATAATGCACTCCGGCTTTCCCGGGTAAAATGGGTGTAAGCAGTACTAAAATCTTCACCCAATGCCTTTGTCAACTGCGCGCCAGTCGTACCAATAAATACCACTTTCCCCTTAAATGTACCGGGACTGGTTTCCAGCTTACCGTTTTTTCCTACGACCTGGTCAAAACGTGCCATGGGTATCGCGTTTAACCCACCTGGCATATCAATATAGGTTGATGGTATCTCTTTAAACATTACCGGGTCAATTGCGGATGGTCCTGTTTTTGGTATCTTTAATTTACCGGCAAGCACATAATCTTTTTCTACTTTTATCGGATTTTCTTCATTTAGGTTGCTGTTGACTGCCAGATATACTGCTAATGGTAATGATGGTATCCATTCGTCCTGATGATTCATCGATGGTATCATTCTGCGCACCACTTTGTCTGAATCCGGCACTACCTCTGCCAATCCTTCTTTTGCCCATGCTTCAAAATCTATGCCTAATTTATCATTGTAATATGGAAATTCTGCAGCATGACGTTTTTCTGTGGCACTTCTATCAATACGACAGGTTAATACCACCGGGACATTTTTATCACCGGCATATAACAACGCGTCGTGCAATGCTTTATCTTCTTTATAACCTGCCAATGCGTCTGGTGACAATCTATCAACGGACTCGGCGTTTCTCATGCCATAATGACCCGGGTCACTAAACAGTACGTCATAACCGATAGCCTTAACCCCGTCATCCACCAGGTTGCGTATCGCCTGTGCATGCAATGACCTTTTGGGCGGCCACGGTTGTCCCAGGGTTACCTCGCTTTGCCGGTCATATCCCAAAACCATTAAGTTAGGGTCGGCTAGCCTTTCTCCACGCAGAGTAAACATCATGTCATAACCAGCAAATTCAATACTATGCAGAGAGTCTAATCCTGTTATGTAAAGATTTTCCGGTGGATCCCAAATTACAGCAGTTATTGTCGCAACTAATGCCGCAAGCAATATTGTTGATATTTGACGTTTAAATGGAATTTTGGGTAATTTCACCATGATTCTCCCCGTTAAAGATAAAAAATAGGAATTTAGCTTTCAAAGAGAAATTTGCTTAAAAATGGTCGCTTCGACATGCTCAGCGACCGGTCACTGATCTTGTCGAAGTGACATTAAGCGAAAGTCCTGAAAATATCACAT
>CAZNLA010000073.1:0-14973 GCA_964573385.1 uncultured bacterium | reverse complement strand
TAGTGATATATATAATGGCTGGGACCAGACAAAGTGTGCCAATTACGAAAATTCACGTGCGGTCGGCAAGTCCACCTGGGTGGTGGGCAGTTTTCCGGCCGATACAAGTTGGTGTGGTGCGCAGGATATGGCTGGCAATGCATCGGAGTGGTGTAATGACTGGTATAGCAGTTATTCGTCAACTGCTGTGACCAACCCAACCGGACCAGTGTCAGGGACCTACCGCATTCACCGGGATGGTTCGTGGAACAGCAACGGCTACAATGGCTATCGCGGCGCCTGTCGCGGCGGCATCACCCCGAACTACGACGACTGCGTCATCGGGTTCCGTTGCGCCTCGCCAGGACCGTAATTACCCTTTATACTTTAATACTTTTACCCTTTTATAGGTGCAGGAGCACCGCATTGGCCATGGATGGTCTGTTTGAAGAGTAAAGAGTGAAATTTTATCTGAACTACGATTATGGGGATTTTTGGATTACAGGATATTTTATATCGAAAATTGTGGTTTAAGATGAAGAATGTGAATTATCGGATAAATTATCCAATAATCCTTTAATCAGGTGAATTATGGTTCAATATAAAAAGATAGTTGCAGGTAGAGACGCAAAATATTGCGTCTCTACAGACATTATGTAAATCGTGTTTAAAACTTTTTCTTTCCTTTTAGACGCAAAATATTGCGTCTCTACAGACATCATATAAATCATGCCTTAACAATAGTTCTTTCCTTGCAGGAATTTTATCATCTCATGTTGAAAAATATAATAGCTGGTTTACACCGGTAGTATAATCCTAAGGAGCATTTTGAATGGCAACCACCATTGATTTAAACGGGCAAGTTGCGTTAGTAACTGGCAGTCGCCGTGGACTGGGCAAATCTATTGCTATGGCATTAGCTGAAGCCGGAGCAGACATTGTAATAAATGATATCGCAATGGGGCAGGAAGAGGCAGAGGCTACTGCGGCAGAGATATGTGCAATGGGTCGTCGCGCGATAGCTATTTGCGGTGATGTATCAAAACCGGAAGATGCAACTGAATTAATAGAAAAAGCATGGTCTGAAATGGGTAAAATAGATATATTGGTAAATAATGCTGGCATAACCCGGGATAATTTATTAATTCGTATGAGTGATGATGAATGGCAGAGTGTTATAAATATTAACCTGTCCGGCGCGTTTTATTGCACACGCGCGGTTGCGAAAAAGATGATGAAAGCAAGATATGGTCGTATCATCAATATCGCCTCAGTCATAGGTTTAATGGGTAATGCCGGACAAACAAATTATGCTGCTTCAAAAGCAGGTTTGATTGGCATGACAAAATCAAACGCGAAAGAATTAGCGGCACGTGGTATAACCGTTAATGCTATTGCACCGGGATTTATTGTCAGTGCAATGACAGATAAGTTAAATGATGAACAGAAATCTAAAATGCAGGCTCTAATACCTTTAGATAGATTCGGAACTGCTGATGATGTTGCTAACGCTGTAGTATTCTACGCCAGTCCGTTAGCAGGATACACAACCGGACACGTTTTAAACGTAGACGGTGGTATGGTAATGTGATAAACTTTCCCCTCGTGGGTTATAACCCACGAGGGATTTTCTTCTTATGATTCCTCAACAAAACACAGATACAATAACCGCTATTGCTACTGCGCCAGGTATAGGGGCAATCGGCATTATAAGAATATCCGGAAGATTGGCACATGATATCGCAATTAACTTTTTCAGACGAAAAAATGGTACTTCTTTATCATCACCCCAATATTACCGGCAATACTATGGCTATATCGTCAATCAAAATGGTGATATTGTCGATGAAGCGTTATTATCTCTTATGCGTTCTCCCCGTAGTTATACCTGTGAGGATACTGCAGAAATTTCTATTCACGGCGGTATTGTATCTCAACAGCAATTATTGGAATTAATAATACAAATGGGGGCAAGGTTAGCGGAACCGGGGGAGTTTACTCTGCGTGCTTTTGTTAATGGCAGAATTGACTTAACCCAGGCAGAAGCTATCGCAGATATAATCACAGCAAAATCAAATGTAGCACTTCGGGCAGCTGGTGAAAGGCTTGAAGGGAAATTAAGTAATAAAATCAATAATTTGCGCGATGATTTGGTGCAGATGTTATCATTTTTAGAAGCTGCCATTGATTATTCCGAAGACGATATAACATTTTTATCTCAAATAGAGATTAAGGATAAATTGCTGTATTTCAGAGAAGAAATCAGTAAGTTAGTAAGTTCATACCGCAGTGGTAAAATTTTACGCGAAGGCGCTAAGGTGGTAATTACCGGATTACCTAATTCCGGCAAATCCAGTTTGTTAAATTATCTATTGGGCGAATCCAGAGCGATTGTAACTCATTTCCCCGGTACGACCAGAGATATTTTAGAAGAACAGTTAGTTATAGGCGGACTACCGGTACGGTTAATTGATACCGCCGGATTACGTGAAACAGATGACCTTGCTGAAAAAATTGGTGTTGAAAGATCTATACAGGCAAAAGAAAATGCTGACGTAATAATAGCAGTTATTGACGGATCAATTGCATTAACAAATGATACAATTAATTTTTTAGATTCAATTTCAGAAGAAAATACTATTATTGCGTTGAGTAAATCTGATTTATCATCTGCATTTGAAACATCGATAATAAGAAAAGATTGCATAAAGTTTTCATCTGTTACCGGCGATGGAATAAGCCAGTTAGAAAAAAGATTATATGATTTAGCCTTGGGAACAGATATTGATTTTGCTGGTTTACCCAATATGCGCACATACGAAGCAGCAATGCACGCATTGGATGCTGTTAATGAAGCAATAAACTCACTTCAGAATGGAGCCACAGAAGATCTGTTGTCAGTTGATATAACTGCTGCTGCAGAATATTTGGGTGAAATTACCGGTGATAATATACGGTACGAGATAATCTGTCAGATTTTTAGTCGTTTTTGTGTCGGAAAATAACTTTTTACAGTTTTTCGTTTCTAAATTGATATAATCTTGCTGATATAGTTGAGTATTTGATAAGATATAGTCAGGAGTTAATTCCTAATGTCAATAACCTGTTCGCGTTGTCAAGCAGATAATAATGATATTAAATATGCCTGCTGGAATTGTTGGGCTGTATTGCCACGCCCATTAACAGAGGAAGATTTAATTACTAATGATCAAAAAGGTAAAAATAATAAAAAGAATTTAAATGCAGCACCTATTGAAGTAACAACATTACCATCTGATCCTGATGTTATAGCCCCTCCAGCACCTAAAAAAGCTGGTTTATTTGGTGGTTTAGGTAAAAAGAAAGTTGAAGAACCTGTAATGCCAATGGAAGGCGTTGAAGATATTTTCTCTGACTTTAAAGATGATGAAGAACCTGTTGCAACAACAATTGCTGATACCAATATAGAAATAACAGGTAATGAAGAGAAGGCACCTGCAGAAGATATCTTTGCAACTGATTTTGAAATAATTCCTGAACCAGTTAAAGAGAAAAAGGGAATGTTTGGATTTGGTGCTAAAAAGCCGGTTCAGACTACTACTGAAACCGCAACCACTACAGAAATGCCCGTCGACAATGAAACCACGGTAAAACCAGAGAAGAAGGGATTATTCGGATTTGGTGCTAAGAAGCCGGTACAAGTTGTTACGGATACTGTAGAAACAGAATTACCTGTAATAGCAGATTTTGTATCTGAGACTGAGCCTGAACCTGAAGCGAAACCTGTAAAGAAAGGTTTATTTGGATTAGGAAAAGGCAAATCTGAGAATATTCAACCAATTCAAGCACCTGATGTTGAGATAACTCCAATAATTCCGGAAGCAACATTAACAACCCCAATAGTAACTGAACCAACAACAGAAACTCCATTTGTTTTTGATAATATTGATTTGATTTCTGAACCGGTAGTTAAAACTGATGAAGATAAATCGAGTTCAGTCCCTGATTTTATTGATTTCGGTAATGATAGTATATTACCGGATGTTACTAAAGTAGCACATGAACAGAAAGATATTAATGCTTCTACTGATGAAGTTCCTTTTGATTTTGATTTTAAAGCAGAGGTTGAGAAGGTCTTTGGTAACACAGAACACACCGAATCTGACAAAAAAGATACGCCTCGTCAACCTAATAAAGTAAGAAGAATCAGACCTATCCGTGAAGAAGATGGTGTACTGAAACGACCGAAACGTCCCCAATAGATATAATTTAATGACCCATAAACCATTAAATGTAATATTAATAACATCAGATGAAATGCGTGGTGATTGTACTGGTTTTATGGGTAATCCGGATTGTAAAACTCCTCATTGAGACGACTTTGCCTCAAAATCGGTAGTATTTGAAAATCATTTTGCTAAACCATGGTAAATTTCTACCATCGCGGGTAGGCATGTTTACCGGCAGATATGCGCATACTGATGGTTTCCGTACCGTAAATGTCACCAATCTGTTGCTGGAAAATAACCCACAGGAGATGAATAATCTGTGGGGTAATCCTAGTTATAATACCGTAATCATTGAATTGCAACAGAAGTTGATAGAATGGAACTTACGCACATATACAGAGATAGACCAAGGCAGGATATTGTTGACGCGTAAATGAGATATTCATGAATTTCGAATAATTATGATTTATTTTAAGGCAATTCACTTTATCTGCTGATTTCACTTATTATAAGCGAAATCCATGTTTTTACAGGTATTTACAAAACTTATATAAAATGTAGGGAATGCCATCCCCGGCATTCCCTACAGGAAAAAATAGATAGTACCATTTTTGCTATTGCCTGTTAATATTGCCTGTTAATATTTACATTTGTACCTGAGTATAATTGAATAAGTTATCAGCAACTGGCAGTTTAGGAATACGAGGACGATATGATTTTATACCATCTATCGTTTCAAAACAAACCGGAATTGATAATGTGGCATCATAATGATACTCAATACCCATTCTTCTGTTTCTCCATCTCCATTCATTTTGGTCCCAATCTAATGGGTCTTTACTGGGGTTTAACTTTTCTGGAGTTTTGCCATCAGTTGAATAGTACGAGAAATTTGACCCGCGCCAATGACTCATCCACTCATCTTCATCTTCAGGTGGTGCTGGTCTATTTTCCACTATCGCTCCATTTAAAATAAATCGCACATCTAAAGGTTCATGATATTTAGGGAAGGGCCATCGCATATTAGCAAGTTCTGGCTTGGTTGACTCATTATAATAATGTCCGGGTATAACAAACCAATGACCGCGTTGTGCATAAATTAATGCATCTATCTGCATATCTTGACCGGTGACCATCATACCCGGTCCGAGAAAGTCTTTTTCAACATATTCTGTTTCATTATTACCAGCACCTATAATATATTCTTTAGCAGATTTAACAGTTAATGTAATATTATTATTATTACCAGATCCATTTTTAGGAGATAATAGGCTACTAATTTGCCATGATTGTGGCGTTAAATCAAAATAATTTGCTTGAAAAGAAACCGATAAATCAGTAAATAATGGATTACCAGCAACAATGGAATCTATAATAGATGAATTTATACTTGCTGAATCAGTAGGAAGATTATTGTAACCATGACGCAGTAGCAATCTCATTCCTGGATTAATAACACCAGAAGTTGTGAAAGGATAATTAACAAATTGTGAGCTTCCATTCCCTATAATATAGGTTTTTTCACGTTTTCCATCTCCTAAACTTCGTGGAGATATTTCAGGTGGTGTAAATAAAGCCGGTGTCGGATTAAAGCAAACATTATCCATAGCGAATAATGCGAGTTTGCTATCATAATTTGATTGATATGGATTGCTGCCATTCCAAGCGATGTTTCCACTGGCCGTATCATTAGTTTCACTACCAATTTGCGCTATATATTTTTGCTTTCGTGATGCTGGGTTCAGTAAATTGCTCTGGATATATATTGTACCACCACTGACGATATTCAAATCAAATCGTCGGTTGTAGTCATTAACATAATATTGTGTGGAATCTTTGTCTTTATAACCACCCCATGCTTGTGTAGTACTACCAATTAAAGGAAGTGGTTTTTTTGAAGGATTTGTACGAATATCATACGCTTTTGATGTTGGCAGGCCACCCAATCTGGAAGAATCAGAAGATGGTTCATTGATAACTATTACATTTCCCTCGGCAAAGATGATACCATTTCTGGGATATGGCATTTCTACAGAATAATAACCTTTATTAAGGTTATCAATAATTTTACCAGATTCATCTTTGAAAGGTTTATCATAACGTAATTCGATACGTGGAATATCATCAACTGAATCCGTATCGCCTGAAGTATACTTCCAGTCACGTAATACAATAGTTACTGCACCAGGGTCAGTAGAAACTAGTCGTTTGTCAGGATGATAAATGCCATAATTATCCCAATAGTCAGAACTCCGCATCATCCAGTTATCACGTAATTTATCAATATCACCATCAAATTGCCTGTCACCTCGATTATCAATATATATACCATTACCATAACCTAATTCTCCGGTATTTACACTTCCATTCCATATACCACTATCACGGGTTAACCTTCGATACCTGTCAGCAGAATAACCAGAACCAATTTCATTCAACTTCGGGGCATTTATTTGTGGTATAATATTATCATTATCTCTTGTTCGAATAACTGATTTATTGTTGATACTTACTCTGTTTGAGTCTGAAATAATTTTATCTGAACCTTGAATATTAACCATCACAGACGCTGTAGCAGTACCATAATCACTTAAAGAATTTGTAGCAACAATCTGATCGACACGATTTATATCATATTGATTTTTATAAATACCAGCATCTATCCTATACGGACTATAAATATCAGGATTAATTTCTTTTTTATATTTCTCATTTAAAAGATAAAACCATCCTGCACCTAATTGAAGGTCTCCTTTAGCATAAATCGGTCCTTCATAAACAGGTCGGTAATAAAAGGCAGATATTGTTGTTTGAACATTTGTTGTTATATTAAAATCATACGATGTAGGATTTCTATCCATAGTAGTGAAAACATCCACTGTAGCAGAACTGTTAGAATTTAGAATATCCGGGGTTTTCATTAAAAGACCGCTACCCAACACCATCGGTTCGTTACTTCCATCAATATTGGTCAACCATATAAGATTATCTGTTAATCCAACCGGCATTAGTGCTACTATAGATCGTTTTAAAAATCGTTGCGGATTTTGAAAACCTTTCAAATATGCCTGATATTCATCTATCCCTGCAGTTGTGGCCATTGTGTCATCAGGTGGATTCGGTAGTGATAATACTGAATCCACAGAAATTTTAATATATTTATCTAATATATTATCACCGAATTTTGTGTATTCATCTACAGGACCGTATGAAACGGCTATTTTACAAAACCCTTTTTCAACTCGAATCCAGCCAACATTATTTTTATCCGGTCCTTCGTCCGGTCGCCAATCTGCACCATCAGAACTAAAACGTAATTGATTTCTTGCAATTTCAAGACCTGCACGACTTATTCCATCCAATTGCCTTTTATCTTCGATACGTGCAGATTGTACTAATGATGCATTTATGATGGCCACAAAATAACCACCTAAACCCACCAACAAAAACATTACAATAACAGCAATGATTAATGCTTGTCCTTGATGTTTCATATATTTACTTTTAATGTTTATCATCGATATCACCTGTTTTCCATGGCGCGACGAACAGCATTTTTGGCTTCAAGTCGCATTGAAACTGAATAGTCCTGTCGAGATTGCTCGGGTGAACGCGCAGCAGTATCCTGTCGTGCTAATGTCATAGTCACATCAATTTGTCCCTTTGTTGAATAACTTGCGGTTACTAAATCGGTTGGTTGAATGTCGCAGATTGAATATAGTGGTTGAATATTAGCTGGTTCAGGTAATGGTAGTACAAGAGGATCATCATTTAGTGGTGTAGGATACCATATATATATAGTGTCACCATCTTTATCTACTTTATCACCGTTATGTTTTAGACCAAATCTAATTACCCGAGAATCGTAACATTTTTTATATTTATCGATACCAATATTCTTAAAAACAAATTTATTCTTAGTTAATTTAGTTGAATCTTTTTCATAAATAAATGTCTCCCTTGAAGATTCATCTTTACCATCCCAAATAATTATTTTACTTGGTGCAGATGATAAATATGTATTATCTTCGACCCAATTGGGTGGAACAGGAAGAAAATAATCTCCATTTGTATCTTTAGTTATAGACATTGGTGACATCGGCTGACTAAATACAATTTTACCAGCTAAACGTTGAACATCAATATCAGATTTATTCCAAAGAGGATGCACCCTTGCCCATATTTTGTCTTTAGTCGGTAATGCCCACTTAGATAACTGAGTGTTAAAATCATCACGTTCTAATGGTGGCCAGTCCATAAAATGACGTCCTAAAACAATTTTGTATGTCGGTGTTGGTGATGAAGAATTATCTACAGTCGTTCCATAACGTAAAGAACCGGTATTATCATAAATTTTTAATTTATAGCCGTATGGGTTAGTATTAACAGGATAAAAAGGCGTAATATCCTTTATTGCAAAGCAAAAAGGTGTTGTAATGTCTTTTCCTACTATTGTTGAAACTTCTCCCGAAGTTATACCATACAACTTCGTCAAATCTTGGTTAATCATTGTATACCACCCCGACCACGAACTCGCCACCCATTCATCGAGCAACTGATTTCTACCCGCCCAAAGTCCATTACGGGCAAAAAGTACGCCGGGTTTTTCGTTGCCTGCAGAGTCTTTATCCATGGTCAAAGTTTCGTTGTTTATTCGTACGGGATTAACTACAAACTTCGGGATATCCCACATTGCGCCGTATGGAGTTACCGACTGCAGGTCATTTCTATATTTTCTTTCTAATATTGATCGATTTTTCTTATTGTTTGCCAGGGAAACATAATCAACAGTAGTCAGTGGTACAGAATAATCCCAAATCTCAGCAGAATTTGCACTCCAGTCAAATTGTGTGGGAGAGATATATTTTGCTATGATATAGGGGTTTCTGGGCTCTGTTCCACTTTTCTCTGACATATGAAAAGGTGCGTATCTATCCTTATATCTTGGCAAAACGCCATCAACATGATCTGGTTTTAACAGTGTCCATTTTGCTGGCGCTATTAGCCCGCCCCAATACCATGGGAAATCCAATATACGCATATAGCGGTTCAAATACTGACCAGTAACCTTAACTCCAACTACTTTATTATTTGTATCTAATATATCTTCTGTTTCATCTTTTAAATAGGTTATACCTTCACCAGTAACCGGAAAGTCAAATATTATAGATGCTTCTTCTATGTCAGATTTTAAGTTGTCAATTGCTTTTAAACTTGCAGTTTTTGCTTCGGAAATTGCTTTTGCTTTCTGAACATACCCAAGTGAAGATAAAAGAGGCAGGGTTAGAAGCGTCATGACGACTGCAAGAATTGCCACTGTAACTAATATCTCTACTAATGTAAAAGCATGCTTTTTCATTTTTTTACCTTTATTGCGTTGATTCTGGAAGAACCATGTCGATAGTTTTACTGGTCCACCGTTCGCCGATGTTGCTGGAAACAGGCGGTTCTGAAGCACCATCGATATGAAGAGAACCGCCACTACGTTCCTGTATCCAGAATGCCCGTACTGATATCGACATTCCCCTTACAGAAATTGTACTGCCAACTTTAAAATTATTGCGAAGCAAAATTTTACAGGCACCGGTCGAGTTATCTGGTGGCGGTACCACATGAATCTCGCCATGTTTTTCATTTGTTGCTATTTGATCAGGAATAATAATTTTGCTACCATTAGCAACCGTCACTGTTGATGTCAATGTAATCTGCGTTATAGAATCAACTGAAAGTATAACTGCTGTATGTTTGGAAAAATCAACAGCATCATAAAATTGAATTTTCATACCTGCACTCAAATTAGTGCTGTCATCAACTGTTACAATATTAGTAGTTGTATTACTCGTAGTATTAGCCAAAATGCAGCCTGAATCAATTTCTTCTGCTTGATAATCAATTGCCAGCGTTAATCCGGAATATAACCCTGAAACATATATAGCCTGAGTATTTGTTGAATCTACAGCAAACCTGTTCCAACCCAGTGTTGTAGCGTCTATAGTTGTACTGTTTAGTGCCCAAAATTGTGCTGGAGGTCGTATAACTTGAAGTGTCCAATCGCGTGCGGCGCGATAATATATACGTAGGATGCGTCCACGCAATGCTTTCCATGAACTTTTTTGGGAAAGATTGCCGGAACCTACCCGTAAAATACCTTTTTCTGACTTTGTCATATCAATTAATTTCAATTGTTCTGGTCGTATAAATGCATCACGTTTTGTTTTGTCCCAACCATTTGGGTCATACGAAACTGGGATTAATTTATAGTCTTGTGCTTTCCAATTTGGATCAAATCCTGCACCTGGCAAAACAGGTGGTGATGGTGGTGATGGTGGTGGTGATACTTCATTAAAATCCATAACATAATGTTTTGGGTCATAAATAACTTCATATGATTGTCCGTTTTGCATATCTACCATAGCCATCACTACATTATTTTTTACAACATAATCGGCCTTATCTGTTGCAATGTCCATTTTATTCAAATCAACAGGTGTAAATAGTCCCCAGGGAATCGGTTCACGTGGGAAGTTTGGATTCTTTGCTATTTTCGGGTTTTGCAGCGATAATTTCAGGTATCCGTTATCATCTACCGTGACGTCCTCATGTAATATCCCCCAATCAGCCACCTGATAATCAATTTTCACCAATTTACCAGCATCATCTTGGCTAAAATAAATATCTCCAATAAGTATATTTGTATTTGTACTGTATGTGTTAAAAGTATATTGCCCTGTTCTTGGCGTTCCAGATGGATTAATATATTCGTATGCACGATTAAGTTGTTCGCTTCCGGGAATAATTTTTGAACCTGCTATATACCCAGGCAAAGTTGTTATATCTATTGTGGTAATCCCTGGTGTTCCCGATAATGGAACTGAGATAATTGTATTAGACCCATTAACATCCGGATTAGCAGGGAATTGTTTAATCGTTCCGCTATCCATCACTAAAAATGTCAATCGTATTTTGCGGTCGTAATTTTTAGATGCAAACTTTATTATTCCAGAATTATAATCTATTTCATAATTCAACTTATTATTTTTTAGCATCAAACTTGGATTAGCAGTTTCAGCAGCTATTTCTTCAGAACTTATCAACATATCATCAGTGCCTACACGTTTATAACGCAAATCATAAATTGTAAGTGGTTCAATATTTTTAGTTGGTATATAATCCCAATCCTTGTTAAGTACCAAGGGCGAGAATAAAGGAGAATATTTTTGAACGATGGTCTTTCCAGAAGCAGAAGTATCAGTCATGGAGGAAGAAATCTTTATCTTTTCGCCCACAACCATACGCATTACTCGTACAGATAATGGTTGCCACAATGGCCAGTGGTTAATTAATCCGTTTTTTAATGTATGCTCTTTCAACCAGGACCATCGATCATAACCCGCGTCTCCAGGTGATGGTGGCATTTTTGTTTTTTGATTTATTTCATAAAAATCTACCGCATTAATATTGCTAAAAAAAGTACCAACTTCGTTCTTTTGCAAAGGAAATGATGTGTCAACTGGCATTATAGCATCAGGAATATTATCAGGATTTTTCATCAGGTCATCGGCATATTTTTGAGTTATTTTTGCTGATACATCTGATATTTGAGCATTTTGAAATGATGCAAAACCTGGTGGAAATATATATAATGCTGCCACAACACCAACAAGTAATATTGCTACGGCGACTAATACTTCAATTAGTGTAAAACCGCGTTTTTTATTTGTTGTTGACATTGTTTTATTCATTAGTTATTACCTTTGCTCAGCACTAGATGTCAAGAAAGTCGGTAACCAGTAATATTTCCCCTTAGATGATTTTACAATTTGGGGTGTAACTGTGCCAGAAGATCCATCAAGCCATAAAACAACGTCGCGTTGATTTTTATAATCCGCCATTAATTTATCTACCATATTTATCGTAGTTCCATTACCATCATAATCATAATTTTCTGGGTCATCTGATGATTGAAGTGGATTGCCACTTTTATCTCTAAACACAATTTTAGTTCCGACTGGTTGTCCATCCGGCGTTATGTATGTTTTACCGTCAGTAGATAAAAATGTATTTACATCCGGATTAAAAGAATATGGACCTATATCAGGTTTTATTCCACGGTGCTGGAAACACCATGTAACCACTGTATCAGAAGGTGGCCTTTTGTCACTCAATTGCCGATGAATGTGTAAATCTAAAGGTTTTATTGAAGTAGGATCATCATCTATCATATCATCAAATTTCTTTATATCATTAATATACTGGTCATAATTGTAAGTAAAATCATACTTGTTAAATCCGGACAACAAAGGGTCGAATAATCGGTAATCTCTTAAATCATTCACCCGTAATTTACTAATTAGTAAAGTTCTGTCAATTCTATCTGTTTTAATATCAGTAGGACAATGTAAGTAGTTTAAAGAACGCAAATAAATGCCTTCATCTTTCAAATATTTAAAATACAAATATGACAAGCCATAATTATTAAAACCATTAAATTTATCATTTTTAAGTTCATAATTAAATGTTTTAAAATTAAACTTCTCGCTTCTTCTTTCATCTTCTTTTAGATATGAATATTTTGCAAGATGATAATAACTGTTGTCAACAGGTATTATATCTGTACCTGTTGGAAAACTTAACGTATTTGACACCGGATTTTTAAATGTAACAGTAGGTGGGAAAACATCTGGATTAACGGAAATTATGCGTGTTGGAAAACCACTAATGGTGACATTACAAGGAACGTCAAAAGGTCCAAGGCTATCAACAGCAACTGTTGTTCCGCCAACATTAAGATCGGCACTTAATGTTGTGATGCCACGCGGTTTCCAATCCATCCATGTACAGGTACCTTTAGGGTCATTTGCAGTACTATCAAATGGTGCCTCACCTGTTTTGAAAGTCCAATTATCGCCAACATAATGTCCATAAGCATCATTAAATTGTATAGCAAGGCCATTATTTAGTGGCAATGATGTTTTAGCCTGAATTAAAGTAGGACCACCAGTTTCTCCTGCATCATTTGACCATGTATAATAATTAGGATTAAACGGAGAAATGTCAGTTGAACCGGTAGATATAGTCACCGTGTATGATAGTTGAAGATGGGCAGGATCATTAGCATAAGGGTTACTAAAAGCTCCACCTAATTTCATATTATTACCAACAAAAGTATAAAACTCCCATGTTTCTCCAACATAATGTGATGTTGTACTGGTAAACTCTATTTTTACACTGTCAAATAGTGTAACTTTACCAGCAGTTACTGTTCCTGAACCTGTTCTAACAGGAGAAGTTGATGGAATTGTATCTGTATGCCATATATAGTCATAAGAAAGACTGGGAGTAGTTGTAACACTGTTAATTTCTATAGTAACTTTATATTGCAAAGGAAGACTGCTACGCGGATAACATAACAAATTGGAAGTGCCAGTTGTGGGGTTCATCGGTGGTATAGTAATAACATTATAAGATGGTGGTTTACTCTCTGTAGTCGGTTGATTTGATAACGGAATCGCTTGGTAAGCATCCGTGGTGTTAGCCCATACCTTCATGGCATAGTCTGGTCGGGCACCGGCGGGGTACTTTTTATAATCCTGATAATATTCGGTTAAAGCGCGTCCCAATGCTTCCATATTGCTGGCACAGGTGCTTTTTCTGTCATTTGTTCGCATATTAAAGAAAACCGGTAGGGTAATTGCAGCAAGTATAGACATGATGGCAATAACGACTAATATCTCTACCAGTGTAAAACCATTCTTTACGGTATTAATTTTTTTACAATAATATACCTTCATATATATATTATACCCTGATTCACCAGATTATTTACTAACTTTTGTTCTCTATTTTAATAACTTTAAGCAAATTTAGGAAGGAATTTTTGTTTAAATAGCGAATTTTAATCATACTTTAACATAATTGAGGTTGATAAAATGCTTTTCGAACAATATTTGCAACAGAGCACCTTTCAGTCCTATGAAGATTTCATAGATAACTGGAAGCTAATTGTACCAGATAATTTTAATTTTGCATACGATGTTGTAGATACAATTGCAATTGAATGTCCTGAAAAACGTGCGATTGTGTGGTGTGATGATTTGGGGAATGAAAGAGTAGTTACTTTTGCTGAATTGAAAGAAAAAAGTGATAATATTGCTCATTTTATATCTGGTTTAGGGATAAAAAAAGGCGATCCGGTAATGCTGATATTACGACGAAAGTTTGAATATTGGTTTTGTCTGGTAGCATTGCATAAGATAGGCGCGGTCGCTATTCCTGCTACCCATATGTTAACCCCGCGCGATATTACATATCGCAACAAAGCCGCCGATATTCGCATGATAATTTCGCTGCATGATGATAAGGTGTTAGAGCATGTAGACGTATCTCACCCGGATTGTCCATCACTTGAGTTTAAACTGATATTGGATAGTGAAAGAGAAGGCTGGATTAGTTTAGATAATGCGATGGATGACTCCAAAGGTGATTTTCCACGACCGGAGATAATAGCAACTGACCCGATGCTGCTGTATTTCACCAGTGGAACAACCGGGTATCCCAAGATGGTTCGACATTCGTATTCTTACCCGATTGGGCATATCCTGACAGCGAAGTTTTGGCAACGGGTAGAAGATGATGGGTTACACTTTACCCTTGCGGATACAGGATGGGCAAAATCAGCATGGGGTAAAATATACGGACAATGGTTATGTGGCGCGGCAGTTATGGTTTATGAGTTTGAAAGATTTGATCCTTCGAAACTTTTAGGTGTTTTGGAACAGTATGGTGT
>CAZNLA010000072.1:0-15098 GCA_964573385.1 uncultured bacterium | reverse complement strand
TGAGTAACCCCAGGCGTCAGCCTGGGGATTAAACCATAACATTGACTGCGCCTCGTAGAGGTGCTTTCATAAAGTCGCCTTTACAAGGCTCATGTTAATAGCCGTTACTTCCCCAGGCTGACGCCTGGGGTTAATCATTATGTCGCCACTCCGTGGCTAATATATATTAAAACCGGTTAAAATCGATTTTATTTCGAGCACAAATTAAGTTACAATGAAATCCTGACTTTTCCATCCAGATTTGATTATTAACAGCCTAATCACCAATACCTAATCTTACAATGTCTCTTCAGATTTTTCTGTATAAAAGCAGGATAACATACCTGCTTAATTGAAATATAGTATAACGGAGGACAATAATTATGTCATATACTGCGTTGGACAGTCTTGTTGCTATGTCGAATGATTTGGGTCGGCCTGAGTATGACCTGGTGATATTTGGCGAAGGTAACACCTCTGCACTGGTTGAAAATGATCGTTTTTATGTAAAATGCAGTGGTACCGAATTGCGTACTATTGCGGCGGAAGGTTTCGCGTTATTAAGTCGTACAGAAACTGTAAATCTGTTGGATAAAGATTTAAAATCTGACAAAGAGATATTAGATAGTTTATTAAAAATGCGGGTTGATGGCGGTATAAAATATCCGTCAGTTGAAACAATTATGCACGCATTTCTGTTGGGGTTACCGGGTATTAATTTCATAGGACATACACACCCAACATCGGTAAACGCGTTATTATGTTCGGTGAACGCGGAGAAGTTAGTAGGAATGCGGGTATTTCCTGACCAGATAGTATGTTGCGGTGAAATCCCGGCATTTATCCCTTATACCGATCCGGGACTGCCACTAGCGCGTAAAGTACGTGAAGTGGTGACGGAATATCTGGATAAATATGGCATTGCCCCCCGGGCTATTATGATACAAAACCATGGCATGTTCGCGTTGGGCAAAACAACCCGCGACGTAATGGCATGCAGTATGATGTGGTCAAAAACGGCAAGAGTATTAATTGGCGCCATGAGTTGTGGTGGTATTAACCCCATGCCGGATAGCGAAGTGGACAGAATAAATACCCGACCTGATGAAAAATTACGCCAGAATGTAATTGGCGGTAAAGAATAGAATATAGATAACCTTTAAAATTACAGGAGAAAATTATGTCTGAAATTTTGAACAAATACCGTAAAGTTGAATACGAATTACCCACCAAACAGTTATCATGGTTGTTATATGGGGTAGGTTTGGAAAATCTGGGTAAAGACGGAAAACCGGTGGTAACAGATGTGCCGCAACCTGGCGAAGATGAATTACTGGTACGTTGTGATTCCAATAGCCTGTGTTTCAGCGATATTAAAATAATCGCGCAGGGTGGCGACCATGTCCGCATTAAACGCGATATAGCGAAAGACCCGGTAATCATGGGACATGAATCGGTAGTTACAGTGGTAAAAGTCGGTAAAAATCTTGCCGGAAAATACCATATCGGTGAAAGATTTGTGGTGCAGGCCGATGTATATGTTAACGGCAAAAGTGTCGCGTACGGATATACCCTGCCCGGCGCGTTAACTCAATACGAAACCATTGGACAGGAGATATTAAATGGTGATGATGGTTGCTACCTGATTCCCGTGCGTGAAACCACCGGATACGCGGAAGCCGCCATAACAGAACCATGGGCATGCGTGGTGCATTCTTTCCTGCTTAATTATCGTCATAATGTTAAATCAGGCGGAAAATGCCTGATAGTTGGCGGTACCGGCGCGGAAAATATAACCCTTGGCAACGCCCTGGCTAATAAGCCCGCATCAATAACAGCAATTAATCTGCCGCAAAATATAATTAATGAATTGTCGACCGCCGGGTTAACCGCAGATATTACGACAACGGTTGCGGAAGATGTAGTTTTTGACGATATCATTATCTGCGGGACAATTGATGATGATTTACTGGAAAGTCTGACATCAAAGTTATCAAAAGCCGGTCTTTTCAATGTGGTAGGTGCGACGAAACCGGGACGACCATTAAAAATAGATGTTGGCCGTGTGCATTATGAAGACTGGTGTTATCTGGGCAACCCGGGTAATAATGTCGCCGATTCGTATAAACCACATCGCAAATTAACCGACCTTAAAGCAAACGGCAAAGCATGGTTCCTGGGTGCCGGTGGACCAATGGGACAAATGCATATCCAACGCGCCTGCGAAATGCCGGATGGCCCATCATTAATAGTAGCAACAGATATTGACCCGGCGCGTCTGCAGGAACTTCGCGACAGATTTATCCCCGCCGCGGAAGCACATAACCGAACACTGATTGTATTAAACCCAACAGAGTTTTCCAATGAAGATTTTGACGCAAAACTGAAAGAATTATCCGGTGGTAACGGTTTTGATGATGTTATAGCATTGGTACCGGTGCCATTCCTTATCAAACAGGCCTCGCAATATGCCGCAGAAGGCGGATTGCTGAATATATTTGCCGGCGTTACCCGTGGCACCTGCGTTGATTTGGATTTATCAGACACTTTCCTGCGGGGCATTCGCTGGGTTGGCAGCAGCGGTTCTTTCCTTAGCGATATGAAAGAGACATTGCGTATGGCGGAAGACGGCGAATTAATAACCGCCAATGCGGTTGCGGCAATCGGTGGTTTAAACGCCGCATATGAAGGCCTGGAATTAGTTAAGAAACAGGCTATCCCGGGGAAAATAGTAATTTATCAGCAAATGCCGGAATTACCATTAATCCGACTGACAGAACTGAAAGATGTTATGCCAACCGTAGCCGCAAAATTGCGTAACGGAAAATATTGGACCGTGGATGCCGAAAATGAATTAATGCGATTAAAATTGAATATATAACTATTAACTTAAGGTCACTTCGACAGGCTCAGTGACCGTTCGCTAAGCCTGTCGAAGCGACCTTTTAAGCAGATTTCTAACGAAAATCGATTTCCTGATACAAGATAAACTGGAGAAAAATATGGGCATATTAGATAATAAAGTGGCTATTGTCACCGGTGCCGGCCAGGGGTTAGGCGAGGCTATAGCGCGTCGGTTGGCTGCTGAAGGCGCAAAAGTTGGCGTATGTGACATGAACGGTGAAAACGCGCAGAAAGTGGCAGATAGCCTGCCGGAAGCGATGGCATTTGCCGTTGACGTTACAAACGAACAACAGGTAATTGATATGGTTGATGAAGTGGTTTCTATATGGGGAAGCCTGGATATCATGGTGCCAAATGCCGGTATTTTGATAGCAGAAGCCATTGAAGACGCTGATGTGAATAAGTGGCGCAAAGTTATTGATGTAAATTTAGTAGGTAATATGATATGCTGTAAACATGCTGCCCGTATCTTTATGCAGCAAAATAGCGGCGCGATTGTTGCCATCAACAGCAAATCCGGCAAAAAGGGTTCATTTAAAAACTCCGCATACGCCGCGTCAAAGTTCGGCGCGATTGGGTTAATTCAGTCAGTCGCCCTGGAACTGGCGCCTTTCGGTGCCCGGGCAAACGCTATTTGTCCCGGCAATTTGCTGGATGGCAGTTTATGGCAGGGCAGTTTGTTTGAACAGTACGCAAAAAATCGTGGAATGACGATGGAAGAAGTGCGGAAACATTATGAAGGTCAGGTACCATTAGGACGCGGATGCAGTTACGAAGATGTATGTAATGTTGTTGTATTCCTCGCCAGCGAAAACAGCAGTTACCTTACCGGACAGGCACTTAATGTTGACGGCGGTCAAACTTTTAGCCCGTAATTATGACGGATAGAATAAGAAAATTTTTGGCAGACAGGTTGAGTGCGCATACTTTGCGCACTCTTCGTCCAATGCAGGCAAGAAAAGCCGGCATGGTTGAAATTGCAGGTCGCCAGGTTATAGATTTTTCATCAAATGACTATTTGGGATACTCGCAGCACGAAGATATAATTGCTGCCGCCAATTCAGCATTACACAAATATGGGGTAGGCGCAGGTGCGTCGCGGTTAATGAGTGGGGATCTTGAAATTCACCATGAATTGGAAAATACCACTGCCAGTTACAAGGGAAAGGAATCCGCGCTTTGTTTCACCAGTGGTTATTGTGCTAACACCACGTTAATCCCCGCTTTGGCAAACCGACATGATGTAATATTTGCCGATGCCCTGATTCATGCCAGTCTGATAGATGGCGCGATGCTGTCAGGGGCAAAGCTAATCCGATATCGCCACAATGATATGGATAATCTGCGCGAATTATTGGAAAGATACCGTGAGAATTATCCGGATGCGATGATAATTACTGAATCAATTTTCAGCATGGATGGCGATCGTGCCCCATTGAAAAAGATAGTGGAATTTAAAAAACAGTTCAACTGTCGGTTATTTGTAGATGAAGCACACGCCACCGGGGTATTTGGCTGTGGATGTGTTGATGCTGATGGCGTTACTGCTGATACCGAATATATTATGGGAACCTTCAGCAAGGCACTGGGCAGTTTTGGCGGATATATCGCCTGCGATGCTGAAACCCGGGAATACCTGATAAATGCCGTGCGCGGATTTGTATATACCACCGCGTTACCGCCGACAATTATTGCCGCCAATATAGCGGCTATTACTGTTGCTACCAATAACCCGCAACATGGTGTCGAATTATTAAAAAAATCCGGATATCTGCGCGACGAATTACATCGGCAGGGATGGCAAACCGGGGGGAATAGCCAAATTATACCGATAATGCTGGGCAACAGTGAATTAGCATTGGAGTTATCCGCCAAATTAGCTGAAAACGATATGCGCGTTCTGGCTATACGCCCCCCTACCGTGCCGGAAGGAACCGCGCGATTACGTTTATCTGTTTGCGCAAATCATTCTTATGACCATTTGCATCGTTTGCTTGGGGTGATGAATGGATTCAAATAAGTGGATTATTGATGATAACGGATATGAAAGAAATCTGGTGTATTTCCCCGGTTGGGCAACAGATATATCATTTTTACAACGGGACAAATTACCATTTAACCTGATATATCCTGAACCGCAGATTACCCCCGAAGATATACCATCGCTGAATGAAATAATAACCAAGCCCACATTTATGCTGGGGTGGTTCCTCGGTGGTTTTTTGGCCATGCAATTTGCGCGTCAATACCCGGAGAAAGTATCAAAATTAATTATTGCGTCGATACGCGGTAAATACCCGCGGGATATGATATCCCAAATGCGCGACCAATTAATTGCTGACAAAAACAGTACTTTGAAAAACTTTTACCGGCAGGCTTTTCTGCCCACAATGACGGCAAATTATCGGGATTTCCGGAAAAATGAAGCAGCATTGATTGAAAAAATGCAGTTATCACAACTCTTGACGGGACTGGAGTATCTGGAGAATAATGCTTTGGGAGAAACGCCAACAGCACAGACCATATGCCTGCATGGCGAAAAAGATATAATCGCGCCAGTGAATGAGGTAAACGCGTGGGTGAACCGGGGCGAAACAGAATATATCGTCATCCCCGATGCCCCGCACGCATTGCCGTATTGCGACCAGTTTTACGAAATAATAAATGAAAAATTTAATTAACTTACCGTTGTGGCATGCTGACCCATCCCACGCGGAGACATATAATAAATACGCAGAACCACAACGCGAAACCGCGCGACACTTAATAAATTTTATTAATATAGCATGCCCGCGAAAGATACTTGAACCAGGAAGCGGAACAGGCATTTATACCAAAATGTTATCTGACAAGTTTGCGGAATCACAGATAACCTGCGTTGACCTGTCATCGGCAGCAATAAATATAGCAACAAAAGAGTTGAAATCAGGCAATATCACCTATATTCACGGCGATGTCGAAAATATGCCACTGGGCAATTATGACCTGATTACTGCCAATGCTGTATTTCAATGGATGCGTGATTTACCGTTGTGGATGCAAAAAGTATATAATTCATTAAATCCCGGTGGTACAACCGCATTTACATATTTCAGCAACAATACCTACCATGAATTATCATCAGTGGTTAACAGGGTGTTTGGTGATGATGAAAAGATTACCAGCAGACAATTTTATACTGTTGATGAATTACGGGAAATAACAGCACCATTTTCCGCATCACACCTGGAGATAATTGATTTTACCATGAAATATGACAATTTACGTGATTTGTTAATATCTATCCGCGCAACCGGCACCCGGGGCAAAAAATATAATTCACCTGTTTGGACAAAAGGAAAATATAAATTGATTGAAGATATTTATAATGATGAATTTGGGGGAATAATTGTTACATACAATGTAATTTTATATAGTGGGGTGAAATGATATGAAAGGTATATTTATTACGGGTACTGATACTGGCGTAGGGAAAACTGTTGTTGCCGGATTATTGGCAGGTGCGTTTGCCCGTTATGGCAATGTTATCACCCAGAAATGGGTACAAACCGGATGCATAGGAAACTCCACTGATATTGAAATTCACAACCAATTAAGTGGTATAGTACCGGATACCGAATTAACAGCAGTGGTGAACCCATATTGTTTTACTCTGGCAGCATCACCACATTTGGCGGCAGAGGCGGAAGGCGGAATAATAGATACCGAACATATTAAACACACGTATCAGGAATTAACACATAGATTCGATTATGTCATTGCGGAAGGTGCGGGGGGCATAATGGTTCCACTTACCCGTGATAAAATGATTATTGATATCGTTAAAGATCTATCATTAACGGTTGTAATAGTTGTCGAAAATAAAATTGGTTGTGTTAACCACACATTATTAACAATTGAAGCGTTGCGAAACCGCAAGATTACCATTGCCGGGTTAATTTTTAACAACAAACATCAAAATGCTTCTGATAATCTGGTAATAAATGATAACCCACGCATAATAAATCATATCTCCAATGTACCAATACTCGGCACTCTGCCACATTTGGAAGATTTATCATCCGGCAAAAAAGATATTGAAACCATCGCAAAAAATCTATATTTCAGGTTGTTGTAATAAATGCAGAAACTTTAAGATTGTATTTTTAAGTTAACAAATCCGATTAAAAACCAGTGTTAATAAACTCTGAAAAAACGAGGGATTCTCATGGAATTTAAACAGTTACTTGATCTTTTTAAAGATACCCACGATGAACTTCAAAAACGTGCAGCACGGTCAGTTGATATTACTCTTGTAGTGCGAAATTGGCTATTTGGATGGTATATCGTAGAGTTTGAAAAAAACGGTACTGATCGAGCAAAATACGGGTCAAAACTATTAAAGAATATTGCTGCAGAAATCAATATCAAAGGGTGTTCCGAACGCAACCTAGCATCATTTTGCAAGTTTTACAAGATTTATTCGGAGATTTTGCAGGCACTGCCTGCAAAATCTGATTCTGTTTCACTTGATAAATTTTATACTGAATATTCAGATTTGATAAAATAGATAGAGGTTGTAGAAAATGCTTGATAACTGGTTAGAAAAAGATCTTGCATATAATTGGCATCCATATACACAAATGCAGAACTTGCGCGATAATCCGCCGTTGTTGATAACCAAGGCAGAGGGCAGATATTTATTCGATGCTGATGGTAAAGCGTATTATGACAGCAACTCCAGTTGGTGGTGCAATGTGCACGGGCATTGCCACCCGGTGATTCGCGAGGCGGTTGAAAAACAGATGCGCACACTTGACCATATCATGTTTGGCGCAATTGCCCACCCACCGGCAATTGAACTGGCGGAAAAGTTGGTTAATATTACCCCGCCTGGTTTGGAACGGGTATTTTATTCCGACAATGGTTCAACTGCGGTGGAAGTCGCGTTAAAGATGTCGGTACAATACTGGCGAAACTCCGGCCAGCCTGAAAAGTGCCGCATTATATCGTTGGATGCCGGTTACCATGGCGACACCATTGGGTGTATGAGTGTAAGCAATGTCGAATTATTTCGCGGCGCATTTGACCCATTGATGTTTGATGCTATTACTGCCCCCACCCCATATTGTGACAAATGCGTATTATCGTGTAAAAATAAGTCATTTGGAAGAATAAACTGGGATACAAATGAAGAAAATCCGCCGTGCCTGCAGGTTATCGAACAGTTATTTATAAAACATGCTGATGTCACCGCGGCTTTTATTATCGAACCGTTGCTAATGGGTGCCGGTGGAATGTTAATTTATCCGCCGGCATATCTGCGCGGGGTGGCACAATTGGCGACAAAATATAATATCCATTTGATATTAGACGAAGTTGCCACCGGTTTTGGCCGCACCGGCAAAATGTTCGCTTGTGAATATGCCGATATCAGTCCGGATTTCATGTGCCTTTCCAAAGGTCTCACCGGCGGTACTATCCCGTTGGCAGTTACCATGACAACCAATAATATCTATGAAGGATTTTTATCCGCGGATAATTCAAAAACCTTTTTTCATGGCCACACCTACACCGCCAACCCAATAGGATGCGCCATTGCGCTTGCATCACTGCAGTTATTTGAAGATGATAAATTGCTGGAAAATGTAAATAAGATAACCACGGTGTTACTGAATAAATTACAGCAAATCGCTGACTATCCAATAGTGAAAAATATCCGCGCCATCGGAACAGTGGCGGCATTTGACATAAACCACCCGAACGCAAACGAAATGTTAAAGAAAATATATAGGAATGGTTTAGACAACGGACTAATTATGCGTCCGATGGGCACCGCCAGTTACCTGTTCCTCCCCCAATCCGCAACAATGGATGAGGTGGAAATAGTGTTTGATAAACTGAAAATTATTTATAGGCAAGTAATAAGGAAAAATGGCTTATAGGCACAGGTTATGCATTAAATTTTTGTATTACACAGAGAGGTTTTATTAATTAAAAATTAAAAATTAAAAATGTAAAATGTAAAATGTAAAATGTAAAATGTAAAATTGATTTTTTTGGTTTTACACAGAGATGCACAGAGGTGACACAAAGCCCCATAGAGGGTTTTATTAATTAAAAATGATTGGCTTTAATATACAGTTGTCTATCAAGTTTAGTCTCTGTGTGGAACAGGGTCGCAGCCCGGCAACCCAGGTTACTTGTATCTCTTTACCATGATTTATAGGATTATTGGATTATAAAATAAGTAATCACATCTTCACTATAAAGCTCAGAAAATTTCACTCTTCTCTCTTCAACTTGCAACCCAGCTTACTGATATTTTCTGAACTAATTCTTCTTCACCGCGTTTTCTATCCATTCCGGGTTAGAATTGTACCATTCTACAGTTTCGGCAAGACCGCGTTCAAAAGTATATTCCGGTGCCCATCCAAGTTCGCGGTTGGCCTTGCTGATGTTCATGGCATATCGGCGGTCGTGGCCCAGGCGGTCGGTGACGAACTCTATTAACGAATCCGGTTTTCCCAGTATTTGCAGAATACTGTGAACAACTGTCAGATTATTTTCTTCCGCGTTGCCACCCAGGTTGTAAGTTTCTCCCGGGTTACCCTTTTCTAACGCGGCCAATATTCCCGCGCAATGGTCGGTGACATATATCCAATCGCGAATATTCATACCATCACCATAAATTGGCAGAGATAAATCTTTCAGCGCATTAGAAATCATTAACGGAATGAACTTTTCCGGATGCTGATAGGGCCCGTAATTATTGCTGCAACGGGTAATAATAACCGGCATATCATAAGTATGAAAATATGCATGTGCTATCAGGTCGGATGCGGCTTTGCTGGCGGAATATGGTGAATTAGGGGATATAGGAGTATCTTCAGAAAAGGCCGGATCTGTTAAAGATAATGATCCATATACTTCATCGGTACTGATATGCAGAAAACGCTGAATACGCTGCAGTTTTGCTGCCCGTAATAACATTTCTGTTCCTGCAAAATTAGTACGTATAAATGCAGATGGGTCAGTAATGCTACGGTCGACATGCGATTCCGCGGCAAAATGTACAACTGCGTCGGGACGGAAAGCGTCAAAAGCGTTTCTGACATCCTGTAAATCGCAAATATCTCCCTGGTAAAATTGATAATTCGGCAAACCTTCAAAGTCCGACATATTATCCGGATTGCCGGCATATGTAAGCAGGTCAAAGTTGAATATGCTTATTTCAGGTCTATTTTTTAATAGATAACGTATAAAATTACTGCCAATAAAACCTGCGCCACCAGTGACAAGAACTTTATTATATTCAGCCACGGTCAGCCTCCCACAGGTCAGCACCAAAGAAATCCCATGGCAACCGTCCTTCATTAGGGTCATTAAAGTTAAATTGCGAGTTCATGGCATACAACAATGTCGCGCCTTCCCGTCCTGCCTGAAAACCATGCGCAACCCCGGTTGGTATAAATAAAAATCCAGGTTCTTCACTGTTAAGAATATATTGACGTTTAACACCCACTGTTGGTGAATCTTTACGGATATCAACAACCCATGCTTTCATTCGTCCGGCTATTACACACCACATTTCGTCCTGCATTACTTTTGGATGCAGATGAAAAGCGTTTATACGTCCGGGTGCAGCAGACGCAATGGATATTTGCCGTGGTTCAAACTGATGTGGAAAACCATCCAGAGTACCACCGGTAATACGCATATATTCCATGAAATCACTTTCCAAAGCGCGATGTTTTTTTAATGGATGATAAAAAACGCCATCTATCTGCGGTTGACTGTTATATTGTTGTATAGTTAACGCCGCCACCACATCATCAGTAAGGTCTATTATCATATTTCCCCCGGTATTGTTAAAGTAAAATGCCAACAACATGATACCATATTCAGAAGATAGAGGGGAGAAGATATAAATAAGAAAACTATTTTTTTATAGTTAATTACCAGAGATTTTAGTAAACAAGAGAAATCAAAATACCGTAACCGAATATTTTCAATAATAACAGTTATTCGTATTTTTTATTTTTCAACATTTTCCGGCGGATTTCTCAGCATCATCATTACCGCCAGTATTGCCAGTGATAACAACCCGCACCACAGGAATAGCGATTTAATTCCTATATTCGGTTCCAGCAAACCGAATATAAATGTTGCTATCGCCAGGTATATTGCTGATAATACTTTTTGTACCGTAAATGCAAGACTCATACCGGCATCCCCTGCTTCACGGCTAATCCAGATGCTGAGTGGACTGACGGCAGCATTGCCGGCCACGGTGGCAATAATAAATGAAACAATGGCAATGGATGCGATATTAAATATTCCTAACATGACTATGCCAATTGAGGACACCATAAACAACCATAAAGTGGCTGACTTTATAGGCACTTTATCCAGCCAAAAACCTAACAACAGAATTGCTCCGAGTGATAACGCGGAACCAAGTGCGCAGGAATTGCCATATAATACCGTAGTTGATCCAAGGTCATGGGTTATCCTGATAGCGGCAAAAGTGCTGATAACGGCAGATAAAGCGGCCCAAATAAGTGAACTATGCAGAAAAAGCATCAAATGATGTTGTTTCAATGCCAACCGGTATTGACTGGCAATATTGCGAAACTCAATTGTCCAACCCATAAATGGAGAAGGATTTTCTGATATAGGATACGACTTTATTAATAAACCGCATATTACCAGCATTATACCGATTGCCGCCATAACCCACATCATATGGCTGAATAATTGTGTCATGATTATCGGCGCGATTATTCCGGCAATTGTACCGGAGGCGCGGTACCATGTGTTAGCCATTCCCTGGCGTTGTACATCTACCAATTGGGTTAAATGGTTTAGATTAACAAACGCGGTGCTTAAAAAACCGCTGAATAAAGGGATAAGTATGAGAAAGCCCACCAGTGGAACCATGCCAAGAACGCTGAAACACAAACCGCCGGCGATAAGCGAGAATCCGGTTAATTTTCTGGTGCCGAATCTATCACTAAGCGCGCCAAGCAATAACACGCCGAAGGTAATCCCCAACATTCGTAATGACAAAACGCGGGAAAACTCCGCATTGTTTAACCCCAGGGTTTGGGTGGCATAAAGTGGCAGAATAACTACCATACCAGACAAAGCCATGCTGGTGGCGAATGCTGCCACCACAACGCGTAATAAACGATGAAATACAGTTTTAGAATGGGATAAAGTCATAAATAATCTTCCGCATACCTTGTCCCTGCGTATTGCAAGAATACAGATGGTAAAATATGCTGTCAAGGTAACAAAAATTATTTTTATCAGATTTTATAACTGTAATATTAGTATTAATGCCGTTTTTTTCATTGGTGTTGATTATAATTAACATAAAATAAAACCAGCCATTCATTACAGTGTCAAAAGATATAATTACAGGATTTTCGCTTATGGTCACTTCGATAATATCAGTGACCATTACTAAAAACTGAAAACATAAAAACTGAAAACTATTCAAGGAGAAATAGATGAAATATAGCATTTTTTTGCTTTTTATTATAATTTCAATATCAGCATTTACCGCGCCAATATTTACTGCTGTTGAAGCGATTAAGGGTGCGGTATTATTCACAGAAAATGATATCATTGGTTATGACCCGGCAAAGATAATCTTTGAACTTACCCCGGAAAAATCTTATGAATTATTAAAAATGCCAACGTATAGCGAACGCAACCCATTTGCTTTTAAAGATGAAACTGGCATAATTTGTCGTGGATATTTTTACACATTAAGGTCAACAATTGATTTTACCGGACCAACAATAATTATTGATCAGGTAAATGGTAATGTTGTGGCGCCATATTTTTCAATTCGTAGTGGGTATAAGGATTTTACATCCGCATATGCCGACAAAATACCAACAGACCGTATAACAGAAGCGATGAAAAAAGCTGGCAAGATTATAGAAATTAATAATAAATCCTTACCGTTAAAACAAAAATGGAGTGGACCTGTAAAAATAAATGAAGCAGATGGATTATCATTATCAGTTTTAACCTTCCCGGAATCTTATATTTTGAACTCATCTATATTTTTTCACACCGTGCTTAACTGCGATAATGTCGATAACAGTGGAGAAATAACTGTAACAGCTAAATTAGAGTCTGAAAAAGACGATTATAAATGTGAAACGACTTTATCACATATCAAATTACCGATATTTAAAAAGGAATTAGTAATTTCAAAAATCGCGTTATTGCCGGTACCGGCAAAACCACCGGTATATTATCCCGCTAATACGGTTGATGGTAACCCCGGCATTTCGTACCCAAAACAGGCATTGGAAGAAGAAATGAAAGGTACGGTTACAGTGAATGTTGATGTACGCGAAACCGGGATAGTAAACGGGATAACAATATTGCAGTCATCAGGTAATGAGATTCTTGATTCAGCAACCCTGCGTGGTTTCACCTATTGGAAATATATACCGGCAAAAACCGGTGAGGTCGCGGAGAAGTGCCAACTTACTTATCAGGTTGAATACAATGGTACCACCGCGAACGCAGTAAATATTACCCCGCCGCCAGTGGTTGTTCCACCACCGCCAATGCCATTGAATACATTATATGCAATCCCGGGAGAAGCGACATTAACATTTTTTGTGAATTACACCGATATTACCGGTAAAATATCAACATATCGCATCCCGGCTATCCCGGTTACAGTGGAATGAAGGTAATGTCCCTTAACTAAATCATCTAATGATTGTTTTTACTGACTTTCTGATGGTTAACTCCACTGGTAATATAATCTGTTTTTTTTCTACATTTGATTGTGCCAGCGAACCTAAAAGCAGGTTTGCTGCCTGTCGACCTATTTCGCGTAATGGCACCTTAATTGTGGTTAAATTATTTCTGCCGGTATTATCCAGCATTGAATCAGTATCATCAAAACCAATCAGACTGATATCTTCCGGTATCTTCCACCCGATATCCGATAGTAAATGCCACAAATAAATTACAGACGCGTCATTCATACCCATTACTGCAGTTATCTCAGGGTTGCTTTTAAAAAAGTTAATAACCTGTTGTATCTCCGGATTTTGCTGGTCTATTAATACCGGCAATAAACCATCATATAAACTTTTCGGATCAAGCCATCCTGATGGCAACGGCAGGTAACTGATGTTTGATTGTATAGAACATCCGAATTCATTTAATGCCCTTGAAATACCCGATTTACGCCGAATTGATGATTCTGAAACAGGCATATTTTGCATATATGGATGCGCGATTTGGGCGATATGACGATGACCGTTCTCTAACAGATACCTGGTGGCAAGATAAGCACCTTCTTCTTCATCCGCAAGGACAGAATGGGTAAAAGGCGAGGGATGAATTATGCATATGATAATACGACCGCGAAAACCTGGGGTGCTATTTAAATTTTTAATTAATTCCGGAAAATTCAAATCAGGAAAAACGATTAAGCCGTCAACTTCACCACGACGGAATAATGGCGGAAGAGATGTTTTATCAGCAATATTTGAATCCTGTAAAGAAAAAGGCACATGTACCAGAACAAAATCATGTGTCAACAATACATCCATTATACCCCAGGCGAGATCATTAAAATATTTTGATGAATAATATTCTTTCGGGAAACCCAATGCCGCCAGTTGATTGATAAATTCTTTTTGTGGCGCGTTCATACGTAAACGGCTAGCCGCGGCATTTTGCGCGGAATCATATCCTAATTCCTGCGCCGCCTGCATAATCCTGTCACGTGTTTCCGGCAAAACACAATCTTTCCCCCGCAACGCTACAGACACCGTGGATGGTGACACACCACAGAACTTTGCTATATCCTGCAGAGTTACCGACCGCTGTATCGAAGTGGTATCACTGAACTCATCCTCGTTATGTATCGTCTTTTTCATAATGCTTAAAGAATTATACAGACCTGTTAATTTATCGTCAAAAATATTAGTTTAAGGAAGAAAGGAGAAGGTCAGGTGTTAAATCCGTACAAAAGTCAGGATATTAAAATAAGTCATTTAATTTATACTCAAAATAGGGTCGATTTCAACCGAAATAAAATCTCTTTAGTAAACATTGTTAATAAATGATATCGATTTTGACTATTTTATAGTCAAAATTTATAGATAAACAGTATCTATTAGCCACGGAATGGCGACATAATGAGTAACCCCAGGCGTCAGCCTGGGGAAGTAACGGCTATTAAC
>CAZNLA010000071.1:7539-15107 GCA_964573385.1 uncultured bacterium | reverse complement strand
AGACATACTAAAATCTATCGAAACTTGTATACGCTAATTTTTTGCGGAATTAAGGCTAGTAATGAAAGACCAGTGGAAAATTGCTCAAGTAAAGCAGCCAAACTACCTGCGTCAGCCAGACTTTTTGCTTGATATTCAATAGAACGACGAAGAATACTAATGCCGTTTTTCAGATGTTGCAATTCCATATCACGTTCTGCAAGGCGTTTTTGATTGATAGAATAGCCTTCCATTAGATACTCTTTTAACCTTGTTGTAGCCCATTGGCGAAATTGGGTGCCACGTTTAGAGTTAACGCGGTATCCGACAGATATTATAGCGTCAAGGTTGTAGAATTTTATATCTCTTGCAACTTTTCTTCTGCCTTCAATTTGAACTACCGAGAAATACTCGGTAGTTGCCATTTCTTCAAGTTCCATTTCGGCAAAAATCTTCTTGAGGTGTAAACCTATAGTGTCACTGTCTTTATTAAAAAGTTCAGCCATCATCTTTTGTGACAACCATACAGTCTCTTTATCAAAACGAACCTGAACTTGAATCTGGTTATCATTTGCCTGAAATATTTCTATTTGATTGATCATAGTTGATATCCTTAATTCGGGTAATTTGCAAATAATGCGTATTGGTTTAGTTTCATTATCTGGACATCCCATATATTACTTGAAATTATAAATTAAAAAGCTGTTGGAGAAAACTATATAATTATTTATTCACCTTCTTTTTAGCTGTTTTTCTATTGTACCATTGCTTATACCCATAATTTCTGCCGGTCAGGTGTTATAAATATTCGGATAATCATTTCTGCATCTCATACTTTTCTCCGAAGTTTACACCGAAGTTTTCTCCGAAGTTTTCCTTATATTTAGCTCATATTTCTCCACACTTTTTAGTCAAGTTTTCACCGCACTTTTACTTGTGATTTCATCACTTTTCTCCGCACTTTTCCGTGAATTTTTCTGGGAACTTTTTTCATGGTGATTAATCTGTATTAAATTTTAATTTTTCAATCTTCCCTCGTTACCACTTCCCAATACCCGCCTTTATCCGGGCCAATGCGTTTAATTATGCCCTTTGATTTTAAGCTGCTGAGCTGTTTTTTTATAGCATCAGCACTAATTCCAATAATTTCTGCCAATCTTTCTTTAGTGATATCAGAATTCAGCGCAATAATTTCAACGATTTTCTCCGAAGTTTTCTGGGTACTTTTCTCCGAAGTTTTCTCTGCACTTTTCTGGGTACTTTTCTCCGAAGTTGTCCTTACGATTTTCTTATGTTTCTCCGCACTTTTCTGGGTACTTTTCTGGGTACTTTCTTCGTTTTCGTCATCAGTAACTATTTTTTTCTGCCGGTATGTTACGGTGAAAAATTCATCATAATTAAACTCGACAGTCGATTTGCCATTTTCTTCGACGGTTTGACATATGCGGTTAATCCCCACAGCATTTGTAGCTGTAATCCACTTCTGAGGTGATAATGTAAAGGCATTTGCTCCAGCTTCCATTTTAAACCTATCGAATTCGATAGGTTTAAAATCAGGATTGTTTAGCTGTTCCCATAAACCTAAAAAAAGTATGGTGTCTTTGCTACGCATCCAGTTATTTATGACAATAAATGCGTCATCCGGATTCTTAAATTTTGCAATATCGGTCAAAGAGATATAATCGTTCTCTCCACCGAAATGATGGACAGAAATTTCTTTTCCGTCTGCATTCAAAGTTACTTTGTGTTTCAATTTATCCATAATCTACACCGCCAATGCTTCGTTTTGCTCGTGTATTCAGGTGTTCTCTGGCAACCATATCAATGTCCGCATTAAGATTTAATTTTGGGTTTATTTTAAATAATCCATCCGCTAATGGTTAACAGTTTATTTATATTGTCTTCTCTTGGTTTTTATTTACCATTCATCCCTGCCCGCAATATATTATGGTCGCTTGTCATTGCGATATTTAAAAATGACTTTATTATACAAAAAGCATACTAATAATCAGCATATTTTGCAAGGATACAGAGATTTACAACGATTATTTTATTCTACACCGATAAAAAGATTATGGTATCAACAACCAAATCCGCAGAAGAATAATATGATGGATCTTTCTCTCTGAAAATCTGATTTATCTGACCGATTCGACCAATCCCGACAGATAAATAGGTACAAAAGTTTTTCGTTCCAACAATTCCCGCGAAAGTCATAACTGTCGGGTTGTTATGCCTATTTTTCCATTGACATACGCACCACTAAAAATTATCATATACGTTAACCGGATTACAGGTTGGGGGGATTTTATGGTGCGTTTATTTTGGTTTTTCATGGTGTTGTTGCTTTCGTTGGCAATTGCAAACGCTATTGGTCCGCAGTTGGAAAATATTCCCGGGCCTGTTGTGACGACGGTGGGGTTGCCGGTGGCGGCAACTTGGCCGGTGTTGCGGTATGAGAAGCCTTTGCGGGTGCTGGTGGTTACTTCAAAAGGCGCGTCTACCGCGGCGTATCAACGGGTTTGCCGACGTATGCGGGCAGAGATGGACGCGCGGTATATCGGTGGTGGTGATGACATATATCACGTTAATGACAAGTGGATAGAACCGCAGAAAGACCCGACTTACCAGGAATTGAAAGATACTTCGCGGAAGATAGCCATTGATTCGGTTAACGCCGGGTATGATGTGATTTTTTGCGATAACGTTGATAATATTCTTAAAGACGTGGCAATGCAGGATAACCTGATGAAATATATTAATGCAGGCGGCACATTGGTGGTGACTGGCAATGTATACCCGGATAACACAAGCGCGTTGGGCAAGGAATGGCCGGCAAAACCGACCAACCGCAATACCTGGATGCAGGGAGGCGCAACCCGCAAAGATGATGCTGAATTGGCGGGGATACCGGTGGAAAAACTCAGTGGGCATAACTGGATACCAATTGCCGAAGCGACAACCGGTTCCATTGCGTTGGCAACCGGCGAAACCGGTGCGATTTTTAAACGCACAGTCGGCAAGGGAACGCTGCTGTTTTGCCCGATGGGGGTAATTTCGCGCAAATATAATGTTATTCAGACCATCCAGCGATTTTATGACCATGACGAAATATGGTTGCGGTTATGGGACCAGGTGCTGTATAGCGTGGCGCGTGGTGATGTCGCTTTTCCCGCATATGCTGATGTGAAATCCGGTATGAAAGATGCGGAACCGGGCAAAGAATATATTGTCCCGGTAAAGATATATAACCGTACCTGCAATGCTCCATTGTCGGTATCAACCCATGTAACCACCCCACAGGGAAAAGTGGTTTACAAAAAAGAGGAAACCATTACCATTGAGGCGGGAAAAGATGTAAATTGGGATATTAAGGTGCCGGTGGCGGCAGAATGGGGAAGTGGTCAATACCCGGTCTATGTGACAGTTGCTGACCCGGCGGGTAAAAAGATGTTTCAGCAGGGGATGGGATATATTCCGGTGACTGGCACACTTAACCTGGCGATGGCAAGTGAAAAGAAAGGTTATAAAATAGGCGAGGATGCGAAATTTATCATAACCGCATCGGCAAAATCACCGTGGAAAGGCAAATTGCGTTTTGCCATATTTGATTATCGTGGGCAACTGCTTAACGCTAAATCGCAGGATGTTGAACTGACAGATAAACCACAACAGATACCATTCACCTATAAATTGGCTGATTTTGGGGTGAAGGTGGATGTTTATTGGGCACAGGTTGACGCCATTACGCAGTTACCGGTAAAACCATTCGGAAAATCGAATGATGTAATATGGGGACAGGCACTGGCAAAATGTTACAAATACGAACCATGGAGCATGCGGAATGAATACCAGTGGTCAACCTGGGCAGGGGTGGCATGTGCCGCGCCATCACTATCGACAATGGGGATGCTCATGATGGCCTTTGCCGGTATGAATGCCCTGGGATACCCCGGGCGCAGCGAATTGTCATACGCGGCGGAACGTTGGGGATGGCGTTATTACAACGAAGGCATCGGTATGAATACCTTTTCGCCGGTAATTGAATACGAAAATGACGCGGAGATTGAAGCGCAATTGTTAAAAGAAGCGAAGGGGTCAATGGATAACCCGGATATGAATTCGGCGGCATTTGTATTATGTTCAGTTGGCGAGGAAGCAGGTTTTAAAAATGGCTGGGGTACCCGGTATTATTGGGATACACCGGTTGCGCCGGCAAAAGCCTGCAAGGCATTCCAGTGGTATCTGACAACTAAATACCCCGGTCTGGAAGTGATGAATTCGGTGTGGAAAACGAATTATAAAGGCTGGGACGAAGTAAAACTGACGAAAGAATTCTCGGGACGCGCGCCAAAACTGGAAACTGATGGCTGGGCACACCCCAAAGATTCACCATTGGGCGAAGGGGTTACCGGGGTCAGTCTGGCACCTTATAAAGACACTGAAGATTTTTACAACTGGTATTATGACCGGATAATAGTAATAGCCAGAAAGATACTGCGGGAAAAGATAAACCCGGTATCGCAAATCATGTCATCCGCGCCGACCATTGGCACCGGCAATGTTTATGATGTGCGGCTTTCCGGCCCGGGATGCTGGAACGAAAGCCAGGCTTACACCATTAACACCGGCGAAGAACCGGGTTACGGTTTGATATGGGGACATTTTGACTGGAACGTGATGAGTGACAATATGCTGTGGGGCTTTTTATTGCAGCGAAGCGGTCATAATAATTACTGGGTAGATATCCCGTTGATGTTCAATAGCGACCTTAGTCTGACCCGCTCCACCATGTCAATGCGGCGGTGGACGACAAAACTTGCCGGGCACGAACGGGTGATTCTGGACAGCAAACCGTTTGTATCTCAGGTTGGCGTGTTGGATGCCAATGGATTATCCACATCGCGAAGCCCAATTTATATGACTGATTCGGTGAAGGTGGCATTGCAACAGGGTGGATTCGGTTTTGCCAACGCGACAATTGACGACCTAAAAAAATATAAAGTTGTAATCGCTGTAAGCCGTCAGGCGGTTTCACCTACTGATGCGGAAAAGTTGAATGCCTATGTTGAGGCGGGTGGCACGCTAATATTCACCCCGCGCTTTGCCAGCCAAACCGAGTTTGGCGCGCCGCAACCAACATCGCCGGGAAATGGTCTGGCGGAAAAATGGGGATTCACCGTAACCGGAAAAACAGAAAATATTCCGATGTATCATAGCGGCGACACCCAAAGTTTCAGCATTGATGGTTTGGGCGACAATTGCAAAGGTTTCCGCGCGGCGGGAATAAAGGTATTCCGTGAAACAGTTAAAAGTGATGGCTGGACACAGGTAAGCGCGTTTGATGATAAAACCCCGGCGATATTAACCCGCGCAATTGGCAAAGGAAAGTTAGTGTATATTAACGCTATTTTCCAAAGTAACTGGTATATACAATGGGTAACCCCCACCGGCACGGAACGGCAGGGGTTTTATAAGATGATAGAACAGTTATGCGACCAGGCCGGCGCGTATCGCACATTAAAAATGAATGGCAATATGGAGCAGATGTTACACACGGCGGTACAGCAATTCACCGACCCAACCGGCAAAATTAACTATGCTATTTTGCGTACCAATGGCGAAGTGCCATGGGTTAACGGTAAGTGCAGTTGGTTGGGCAACCAAAAAGCCTGTTACGATATACTTGGCGGAGAAGTTGGCAAACCTGTGCCGGTATACGGCACTAATCTTGCTGTAAACCTGAAACCCGGTGCAGGAAAACTGCTGGCATTCACCGCGGCACCGGTGGCAAAAATAACTGTAACAACTGCGGACACCATATTTGCCGGTAACCAGGTGAAAATCACCGTAAATATTCTGGATGCCGCCGGAAAAGCTGTTCCCGGCGCGTTTCCCCTGAATATTACAGTTAAAAACAGCAGGAAAATTGTTCATGAAAGTTCTGTTTCTTTGGAAAGTGGGCAGTCGTATACCTTTAATACCATATTAAATGATTTAGATGCCGTTCATGAGATAATTGTTACCGATGGTATTACCGGTATATCCGGCAGTACCCGGACAACCAGAAAGTCACTGGTGCCGGCATTACCTGCCACCCCTGTTTTTGTCGCCTGGGGTTGGCCGTCAGAAATTGCGGAACCGGTACAGATGTCCGGCGATGCTTTTATAGCACGGTTAAGACGGTTGGCGGAGTTATATCAGAAAGACCATGCTGGTGATGGGTGGATGGCAAAGCAGAATCTGTGCGCCTTTTACGATTATTTCCCTGGCACCCGCCACGATATAATTCGTCCGTTAAATGATGTTGACTGGACAAAATACACCGCTGATATAACCCGCGGAGTTAATGCTGGCGCAACCATCATCTTAACCGGTGAGGATATAAATATTGACCCGGGTAGTGGGTTGGCAATTTGGCCGCATTATGATGGCAGGCAAATTACCGCGTTGGCAACCGCGTTAAAAAACGCGAAATGGGCTGTTGCCACTGCAGACGGTGACACCATATCCGCAACTGTGGGTAAAGGCAAAGTAATTCTGTGCCGGGAATCAATTGATGCTGCCGGCAACACTAACCCGGAAATAATTCGATGGTGTCAACGTTGGCAAAGCGAATTAACGGTTATGACAACACCAACCGCAATAGCAGTGCCAACAGAAGAAAAATTGGTTGAATGGTGGTGTGGAAAAACAACATTGTCAGTCACCCCGCGCGTAATTAGCTGGCTTGTAGGCAACTGGCGCGAGCAAAAATTATCACTTGACAGTAATAAACACCCTGGTGAAGTAGTCTCCATTGCCGTGCCGGATGGCAATATCGTAAGTGCGGAAATGCTCTTCACACCCACCAAAGGCGATGGAAAGATACTGATTGATATCGGTTGTGATGATATTATAGATATTGAATTACCCGCCAACCAGGCAACAACAGTAAACTTTGCAAGAGATATAACAAAATACCTGACATGGAAAGCCGATGGTATAACCGGACCATACCGCGATGGCAACAACTGGCGAATAATGCCAATGCGCCTGACAACTACCGGTAAGACAGATGTGACGTTAAGCAGGGTGAGGGTTGTGGTTAAGTAAAGTATTAGCGAATATTGGAACCATGGGGTAGAGACGCAAGATTTTACGTCTATACAATTTCCCACAAACTTAATCATGGATATATGGGTTGCGATATTGGGGTAGAGACGCAAGATTTTGCGTCTCTACAATTTCCCACAAACTTAATCATGGATATATAGGTTGCGATATTGGGGTAGAGACGCAAGATTTTGCGTCTGTACAATTTCCAACATATTTACTCATGGATATATAGGTTGCGATATTGGGGTACAGACGCAAGATTTTGCGTCTGTACAATTTCCCACGAACTTAATCATGGATATATGGATTGCGATATTGGGGTAGAGACGCAAGATTTTGCGTCTGTACAATTTCCCACGAGCTTAATCATGGGCATGTGGGTTGCGATAACGGGGTAGAGACGCAAGATTTTGCGTCTGTACAATTTCCCACAAATTTAATCATGGGCATGTGGGTTGCGATAACGGGGTAGAGACGCAAGATTTTGCGTC
>CAZNLA010000071.1:0-7439 GCA_964573385.1 uncultured bacterium | reverse complement strand
GGGGTAGAGACGCAAGATTTTGCGTCTGTACAATTTCCCACGAACTTAATCATGGGCATGTGGGTTGCGATAACGGGGTACAGACGCAAGATTTTGCGTCTGTACAATTTCCCACAAATTTAATCATGGGCATGTGGGTTGCGATATTGGGGTAGAGACGCAAGATTTTGCGTCTGTACAATTTCCCACGAACTTAATCATGGATATATAGGTTGCGATATTAGGGTAGAGACGCAAGATTTTGCGTCTGTACAATTTCCCACAAACTTACTCATGGATAGATGGATTGCGATAACGGGGTAGAGACGCAAGATTTTGCGTCTCTACAATTTCCTACAAACTTACTCATGGATAGATGGATTGCGATATTGGGGTAGAGACGCAAGATTTTGCGTCTGTACAATTTCCCACAAACTTAATCATGGACATGTGGATTGCGATAACAGGGTAGAGACGCAAGATTTTGCGTCTCTACAATTTTATTGTTATCACTTGTTAATCTGACAAATCGGTCTGATCTGTCAGATTAACAAAAGAAACTTATTTAAACGGAAATCCGGTGATTTTAAATGCTGAAAATCACTTCCCCGTTTCGGGTGATTTTTACTGGTAATGGTATGGGTATGTTGGGTAGGGGTGATAATGTTATGTGGTCTTCTCCCCAACTGCCGGATATTATTATTTCATTGTTACCAACCTTTTTAGCCACGGTTGGTCCGGTCATTCCCGGGGCGACAGGTGTTAAGACAGATAGGAATTCTCCTGCTCCCGCGGGTATTTCCAACTGAATGTGACGTTGGCAACCATATTCATCAGTAAGAAATTGTGCTTTTTCCGGCGTTATCATCCGCACATCCAAATCTACCCCGTATCGTCCCTTGATGTATGCTTTCCCGGGGTCGCTTACATCTATATCATCTGACAGGGCATGTAACCACCAGGTGGCGGGTACTGTTGATGTCGGTATGTGGTCATACATTATAAAATAATTTGGTTTGCAAAATAGAACCCAGCGACGGTGGTCTATCCGTGGGATATGGACGGTGTCAAGATATGCGTTGCCGTCGGGTATAATATAATCAACCGGCAGATGCGCAACCAGCAAATCTGCATTGTCTGTGCTGCGCCACAGTTCCGGCGGTGTCGCTTTTTCTACTCCGGTGTAGGCAGATGTGCTTTTGCCATCGAATGTCACACAGGTATGTTTCCATGTGTTGTAACCGCCTTGCTGTTGGCCATCGGCGGTTTGATGATGATATCCGAAGTCGCCCAATATTGGCGCGCCATGGGCGTATAGCACTATACCGCCTTCATCGCGGCAATTATGGTGGGTCGCGGTGCTGCATTTTACCCAGGCGAATATCTCTTCATCTGTTCCCTGGCCAGAACGGAAAGTGGTACCCAAACCTTCAACTATATCACTTTTCAGCTTTAACGGTGTATCAATAATATCCGGTCGACCCATTGCCAACAGGTTTAGTGCAGTGTAATGAGTGCAGAAGTAATGGGGACCATAATGCCACGCACCCATCAGGCTTTTTGCGTATTCCGGGTCGCTGTCAGCATAAATACCCGCGCCAACCGCCAGGAATGACGGGATAGGATATCCACAACAGTCATGGCCGGAATTGCCCCAACTGTGCAGCAACGCGCTTTTTTCACCCGGTTTCATGGGGTCTAATACCCCTTCGCCGGATGCGGGTTCGCCTTTTACCGGGTGCCACACCACCGGCGAGGTGAGCATATTCTGGAAAAATCCGTAATTTGCTTTGTATATCGGGTGGTTGAAAAAGTTAGTTTTTCCGGCGGCCAGCATGGCAATGGCAACCTGTTCTATCATCCCCAGGGCGTGGTGATGATAGTTCAGGGATTCTACATATGCGCCACTTTCGTAAAAATGGAAACCTAACTGTCTCTCAAACAGTTCTTCGGACTTTTCTAACCATTCATCTGCCGCGGGGTGACCGGGAAAAGCAAGTGCTGCCAAACCAAAACTGGTGTAATATTCTGTCGTAAAATTAGGTGGTCCCAGGCTTGGACCAATGTCATTAATATATTCTTCTCCCATGCTTAACGGGTCTGCCGGTTCGCGGAATAACGCCGGAAATGGCCAGAAGTTTTTATCGGCAAAACAGTAAGAGGTAAATAGCATCTTTTGGATTATTTTTTTTGCGCGTTCCGGGTCAATATCACCGCGCCATAATAAAATATCCAATGTTTCCAAATCAACCTTTATCATACGTCCGGAAAATATTATCAGACGCAGAAAACCGTTATCCATCGCGTGTTCAATTGATTCGTTCATATCATATTCCATACGCGCCAATAACATTTCAAGTAGTTGCGGGTTGCACCCGGATGCCAGGTATGCGGGCAACATGGCACCGGCAAGAATACGTTCGCCGGCTAGCATTTTATCTGCCATTTTTTTATAAGATTCGTCTAATTCCGGCCACGTGTCTAATTTTTCGCGCCAATTCTCCGCGGTTCCGGCAGGATACAGCAATGGGTGGTTGCGCGGTTCCGGCAGCCAACGGGTATCCCAATGCCTTACTTTTTCCAGTGGTAAATCGCTGATTCTGCGTTTGATTTGGCAAAAATTGCTTAATCCTGTTTCCGGCGCGTAATCCTCAACTGCACCGCATATTAATGCGTATTCCTTTTTGCCGCCGTTTGCCGGCAATTGCCAATATACTCCGCCGTCTTCGTTCAGCAAGGCTTTTATGCGGTTGCGACTGGGGTATACCCACGACCCGGAGTTTAATTCAGAAATACCAATGGCGCAGTTATCACTTAATGAAAATCCACCCCAGGTATAACTCATTTGAAAATGGCAGGAATGAAAATCGATATGTATTATTTCGTTATCACGTTTGCACCCTTTGGGTGATGGCGGAGTATCCAGTGGACCGCGAACCACAGTCACCTGTTCTCCACCGCCAAATGTAAACCATCCGGTGGGGCTATCATCACCTGACATATCGAACTTAAAAGTCATGCCGGCATCCAGGCGGGTGGATTCGACAATATGAATATAATCTTCACCCGCCCATAATTTACAATCATACCGTGCCTGTTCTTTGCCATCCTGTATATACAATACTATCCAACGGGCAAATAACGGGCCGGCGTCCAGCACTGTGGTTTCAATTCTTCCGGCGAACTGCGATGAACCCCAGGTACCATTACCATGAACTTTGCCATTGTTGGATAAAGTTAATACCGGCCCTGGTGCCCAACCCGGGTCAAACGCCTGGCTTTGCGGCAATTTAACCGTCAATATTCCATTACTTATCTCAATATAATCGGTGCCGGTTTTTACATTAAATGAGTTTGTAATACCTTCTGCTGTCCCGGGTTGTACCGCTATTTTCAACTCTTCATCAGCACGCAAATCAACTTTTACACATAATTGCTGTTTTTCACGAAAATTATGGGGGTTATGCCCGCTGTATTGTGAAGGCAAAATAGTGCCGTCTGCAGTGTTAACCGCAATACAACCCGCGGTTGCGTCCAACCAGACTGCTTCGTCAGTCCAATTCCGGCTGATAGGTTCGGTAATAGTGATGATCTTTTTCATGATTGTCTCTTTTATAAGTTTATTCTTTCGTTGACATTTACCACTGCGTGGGTATACATTGGCCGCATTTGGTCGATATTGGGGAATCCGTGAATAAGCGCCGGTATTTCACCCAATGGGGTGACTATCATACCGTGTCCCAGATGGTAATAATTTAACCCGTCATAACCGCATTGATTAACCCCAACATATGTTAAACCGTATTTAATGCATTCGGTTATTCTGTTTTTGCCGGGGAAATATACCATCTCCAGCCATGTCGCGTATTTCTCGCGGCCTTCATCTGTTTTCAGGTCAGTGGTTGTTACCCGGTCATCGCGTCTGCCCCCGGCACCTGCAGGATTAAGTTGAACATCCACCGCGTTATCTGCCAGGAATTGGTGAAGGTTATCAATACCGCCATCCGCACAGATAGTTAACGCAAATTTTACATTGTGAATGGTGAAAAAATTAAAGTTCAAATCTTTTGGCTGCCCGGGATTAGCCGGGTCGGCAGGGGGACCAAGTTTTGCGGTATCCCAGGGGATTAATTCCACCCCCGGGTCCAACGGACGTTCTGCCAGTGTTACCCGGTGTTTGCGCTGAGTGATAAATTTACCATCAGGAAAGACCACGTAATGAGCAAGATAACGTTTTAAATTGTCGGATTCAACAAATCCCGCGCAGATAACTACATTTGTGATAGACGCAATCCTTGCTAATTCGTCGTAAATTGGCCCTTTTCCGGCATCTTCTGCTGTCGCTAATACTTCCGGATATGGCCCGTACCCGCAACAACTCAACTCGGGTGATAATAAGATATCGGCACCATCTGCCGTCGCGCGATTGGCAAAAATTGCTATCTCCGCAAGGTTATCAACAACTTTCCCCGGTCGACTGATGGTGGAAACCAGCGCAATTGAGATATTTCTTGGCAACATAAAATTTCCTTAAATACAGAAAAAATAAGCAGGTATTATTTTGTGACACAATTGTCACTGAAAAGTTATGTAATAATGGTACATCTATTTTATAAATTTTAACAGGTAACTGCAAAACCGCATAAGGCGATAAATATGAAAACCAGCTATAAAACTAAACTATTTCCATACAATATTGAAAAATAATAAAGATATTTGTATAATTGTTTTATGCCAAAAACCGCTTTGACTACCGAAAAATTGCAACAGGATAGAAAATGAAAGCTATTTTTAAAAATGTAAAGATTGATAAAAATATATAAATAGGTGGTTGTTTTATTTCTTTGCCGCCAGTCAGCATGAAGAAAATCAAATAAATCAATTAATACATAATCGGTTTCTATATTTTCATACCCCTGTATTTTCATAATGTAATAGACGTCAGTTATTTTATTTGATAAAATTATTCAAAGTTTATATTAAGGAAGGTTTATCATGTTTCAAAATTTATCATGTTGGAGATTTTCTACAATTTTGTTCTGTTTTATCTTGTGTTTATGTTTAGCATTTGCACAGAATCAAACCCCACGACAAATAGCACAAACAGCTTTCCCGTCAGTTGTACTACTCGTTATGGAAGATTTAAATGGCCAACCAGCTTCATTAGGTAGTGGTTTTTTTGTCAGTGAAAATATTGTTGCTACTAATATGCATGTTATTGAAGGTTCAGCAAGAGGATATGCGAAAATCGTAGGACAAAAACCTAAGTATGACATCGAAGGAATTGTTGGTATAGATAATACACATGATCTTGCTTTATTAAGTATTAAAGGTGTAAAAGCTCCAAAACTCACTATTGGTGATAGTAAGCAAATGGCTGTAGGTGACGAAGTGTATGCAGTTGGAAATCCACTTGGTCTGGAAGGCACATTTTCACAAGGTGTTATTGGTGGGATTCGTCAAACAGGTGATGATTCGCTACTCCAAATTACTGCACCAATTTCTCCTGGGAGTAGTGGTGGTCCTGTATTTAATGCAACAGGACAAGTTGTTGGAATTGCAGTTGCCACATTTAAAGGTGGACAAAATTTAAACTTAGCTATTCCTTCTGTCTATCTTACAATATTGTTAGGCAATATAACACAGGTTTCTCCTCTTTCAGATAAAACCACTATTAAGAAAGAAAAAAGTATTATCAATGATATGGGTGGTAAAAGTGTAGAAGGTGTTGTATGTGAGAATTTTCTATGGACTTACCGTTTTGGACAATCTGGTGATTTTTCATTTTCTATTCGTAATAAATTGCGTGACAATATAACAGGTATACGCGGTTTAATTATTTTTTATGATAAAAACGATCAACCGATAGAAACTCATGAGTTTATCACTGGTGGAAAAGGGTGGTTTATAATTAATAGTGGTTTGGCAAAAAGAATACAAAATCGTAAAGTCGATGATAGTGTACAAAAATTAACAACAAAAGAAGAAGAAGATAAACCATATACAAAAATAGAATTCAGAATACTTGATTTTGAATTCTGTGATGAATGATTTTAAAATCTTATAGTAAATAAAAGTATATTTGACTATAATATATAGTATTAGTTCTAAATCGATAAATAGAATTTCAATAATTCCAACCACTTTAAAGTTAATATTCCTGTGTTTTATCGAGTTCTCACTAATTAATAAATAAATTTTGATATATAAATATCAAATGAACAATTAACGTTCTACCTCAAGCCATGCTAACAGCAAAAGAGGATCAACTCGTGGTGAGAGTGTGGAGTTCTTTGTAAGATATGCTACAATTTTTCCATTTAGAATAATTAAAGGGGGTTTTGAAGCATATTTATTAAATGGAGATATATCAGAATAATCACTTCCGTATTCTCCATATTTATTGAGAATTGAATCTGTATTATATTTGCTACCATAATCACTATATTTATTTGAAATAGACTTATCAGTATATTTATTTTTTGATATAACACCTAACATTTTACCATTCTGAGCAATTAAAGATGCTCCTTCAATATTCTTAAAATCAATTGTAGTTGATGTTATATTTTGTGATGAATTGAGTATAGTTACAATATGTAGGGAATATGATGTTAACCATTTGTTTAATTCATCTTGTTCTGTTGGAGATAGTTTTATAATACCGCATTTTTCTATTTCTTCTTTTGTCATTAATTTTAATATAGACATAGTGACAGGATTGACTATCTGTTGTGTATCTGTAGTTGTTGTTTCTGCAAATGCTAAATTAGTAAATTCGGTCCTACCGAAAAGTAAAAGTATGATACCCACCATGACACCAAAAATTGCTGCTTGTGAAAGTTTAATTAAAAATATTTTCATTTTTTACCCTCTTTATATTTATTACTTTTTATTGAAGAATGGACTTAAGTTGAACTTGTAAATATACAGTAAAATAAAATCCCATCTTGTTACAATATAATTGTAAAATAAGAATATTACCCTTATCACCATATGTCAAGGAATTTTCAAGTTTTCAGAATAATTTAAATAGAAAATATTTATTGTGAATCCAACCCCATTTGTTGCATATAATATAGCAGATTGTTGGTAATTATATACGACCCGCTCTGGGGTCATTTTGTATATAAATATTAACGTTTCATTAATAGACTTGTTCGCAAATAATAAGCGGTATCTTTCGGACTCTTTTCCAGCCATACATCGTTGTGCTTTTCACGTTTATCAGCTTGATAATGTGTGAAAAACACGCCTTGTCTGACTGAAAAATAGCCACAAAATCTACTCACTTATTATTTGCGGACAAGTCTAATGTGTATAAGGGCAAGGGTTTGCGCTTGGGGTTACTCATTAAAATGTAACATTTATTTAGGTAGGTTGTTAGCATAGTATTCTACATAAGTCCATCCAATCTTATTTGTAAAATAATTCCATAGCCCACAGCATCGCTGTGGGTC
>CAZNLA010000070.1:0-15161 GCA_964573385.1 uncultured bacterium | reverse complement strand
CGTGTAGGTTGTGGTGCTGCCCCCATCCGCACTGAGAAAGGATGGCTGGAATTATACCACGCATCTGACGAAAATACCCGCTATTGCACCGGTGCCGTATTGCTGGATTTAAATGAACCATGGAAAGTGATAGCGCGTAGCCAGCAACCATTCCTGTTTCCGGAAGCACCATATGAAATGGCCGGATTATTGCCAAACGTAGTTTTTCATAATGGTCTGGTTGATAATGGTGACGGCACTTTAACGCTGTATTATGGCGCGGCAGACGATAAAGTTTGTGGTGCAACGGTAAAGATAGCTGATATTCTGGCATCGCTGGAATAAAAATAATCGACCTTAGAAAAGTGTGTTGGAGTGCCGCCACCGGCACTCCATATACATCAATACAGATTATATTTTTAACCACGAAATACACGAAACACACGAAAAAAATTACATGGATTCTTAAATCCCAACCGAAATAAATTGGACAAGTTTTCGGTTTTCAGATGTGGTCACTTCGACAGGCTCAGTGACCAGTAGAAATTACGGTCACTGAGCCTGTCGAAGTGACCTTTATAAAAATCCGGAGTTTAATATGTTAAATCGCTTTAATAGCCTCATTTTGCTAACAATTTTCCTGTTCTGCATTTCTGTCACTTTTTCTCAACAGACTGATAACCATCTTTTGCGCGCGGTTCCGGTTGCCGGTGTTGTTAATATAGATGGCAGGTTAAATGACTGGGATTTATCCGGAAGTATACTGGTATGCCCTAATTTGGATTTTATTAACGATTACAGCGCAAAAGTTGCCATGATGTATGACGCGCAGGCGTTGTATGTGGGGGTGGATTGGACAGATAAAACACCAATGGTAAATAATTATGACCCGCAAACCGTAGTTGACCAACGTTTTGCTTTTCATTCTGATTCTTTGCAAATCCATTTTAAAACAGATATTTTTCGCAATGTTTTTGGCTGGTATTTCACCAAAGGCAGCAAACCCGGCAGTTACGCGATGAATGGCATTATGGGATTTCATGATAAAGAGATTATTTATCTGGATACTGTTGCCATGGGAATAACGCAACAATTCCAGTTAAAACCGGATGCCACCGGATATTATCAGGAGATGCGGATACCATGGACAGCAATAGTAAAAAGCGGAAAAGCATACCAAGCGGGCGATAGTTTCAACTGTATGCTGGATTTAGTTTGGGGTCCGGATTCCGGCAAGGGATGGCCAATAAACCATATGATGGATTTAGTTAAACCGGACGCGGTACATACCGGTTGGTTTTGGGAAGTCGGAGAAATTCATGGTCAGGTGACGTTATCACCGGCTGGGAAATTTAAAAACAATGATGATATTATTGCCAAACCTGCCATTGCGCCTAAAAAATTATTAACCGGCACAATCCCCATTCGTTTTGAATTGCCGAAAAACGCGAAGAAGTTCACTGTGGCAATTAACGATATAAATAAACAGCGTATACGCAACCTGGCGGGAGATTTTAACCCGGGGGATTACACTGTTAAAATGAATGGTTCTAAACGTCATATTGAGGTGAAGTGGAACGGTTTGGATGACCGAGGTAAGTTAGTGCCGGCAGGGAAATATAATTTAAAGATATTATGGCATGAAGGTTTGGACGTTATTTATGAAACCAGTTTTTACAACCCCGGTATTCCCCCCTGGGATACCCGCGACGGCAGTGGCAACTGGATGTCCGACCATGCGTCACCATCGCTGATAGCGGCAACAGGTGATGGGGTGGCTATTGCCAGTTTGGGGGCAGAGGGTGGTAGTGCGTTAATTGCCGTGGGGAAAGATGGCCATAAAATATGGGGAGACAAACAAGGTGGCGCGGCGATGACTGCTGATAAACAGTATATCTACATTATCCTTGATGACGCCTGGTCGCGGGCATACGGGTTAGCGCGCTTTAAATCCGTGGATGGCGCATATATCCCATACCAGATTAATGGCAAACAGGAATTCCCGGTTTCCCCGCAATTGTTGTTTAATGGTGCCAACCCCGGCAAAATTATATCTATGGCAATAAATAAAAATCAGTTGGTAATGGCCACCAGTGAAGGTAAAATAGCGATAATAGATGCTGATGCAGCGAAATTAAGTAAAATTTTTGATATGCCGGCATTAACAAAGATAGCTTTCAGTGACGATGGTATTTTATATGGTTTAATAAATGGCGCGGTAAATGTAATTGATTTAACGCAGGAAAAGTCCATACCAGTGCCAATAAATGGGGTAATACATGCAACGGCACTGACGACAGACCATGCCGGGAATATACTGATTGCGGATATGGGACCGGATTGTCAGGTGAAGTCTTTTACACCACAGGGCAAAATAGCGTATACCGTTGGTAAACAGGGCGGTCGGCAATTATGTGGCATATTTGACCCGCAAGGTATGATGCGGGTTAGTTCAATAACTGTAGACGCGAAGAACCAGATATGGGTTACAGAATATTGGGAGTATCCGCGACGGGTATCAGTGTGGGGACAAAATGGCAAATTAATCCGCGATTATATCGGGAATACCGCTTATTCCGGTGCCGGGTCGTATCTGCATGACCGGGACACAACACTGGCATATTACGGACCGATGGAAATGAAACTGGATAAAAAAGCTGGAACATGGAAATTAATACGGGTATTATGGGTGCCGGATATCAGCAAAAATCAGTTCTTTCCGGTACCTACCGGGTCTGACAACGGCATTATCATAACATCAAAAGCCAGTGGGAAAAATATTTCATACCTGTATACCAAGGGACGTGATATGCCCCGGACAGTGTATATGGAACGTAATGGCAGGTACCAACCGGCAGCATCAATTGGGTTGGCAAAATATATGGATAACAGCATTGGCAAACCAGATTATAATGGACCATTTGCCGGTATTAAACCAGATGATGGTGTTATATGGAATGACACCAATAAAGATGGCAGCGTATCGCGGGATGAATGCATAGTGGTAGCAAAACTATATTGGGAAGGTGGTTACACCTGGGGAGAAAGAATAGGCAGCGATTTAGTAATCAGATTACTCGGTAGTAAAAAAGATAACTGCATAACCGAATGGCATCCGGTGAGTTTTACCACTGACGGCGCACCCATATACAACCTTAACAGCCAACGGAAAACGCAGATACAGGAAAGTGGCGATATGTTGACATTGCCAGAGGAAAACAAATTATTTATTTTAAGTCATTTGGGTTGGGGAAACACCAGTGCCGTGCGAGTATTTGATACCGAAACATCAAAAGAATTATGGCAATACCCATCACCCGACCATGGTGTGCATGGTTCGCATAAAGCGCCAATGCCGGAACCAGGCAGGTTAATAGGTGGTTTAAAATCGTTAGGCACCGCATATATCAATAAACGCATCGGCAGAATATTCAGCATTCGTGGTAATTTGGGACAGGATTTTCTCTTTACTGCTGATGGGTTATTCGTTGGCGCGCTTTTTACCGATTGTCGTTTGCCTTCAGATTCGTTGCCACAACACGAAGCGGATTTACGGGGGAAATCAGTGGCGAACTTCTCGCTGGGTGGTGAACCATTTGACGGTTGGTTTGGCAGCCAATCTGACGGCAAGGTGCATATGGTTGGCAGTCTGGGACGACAGGGAGCAATGATTTTTACTGTTAAGGGTTTGGATAAAATCCATACCTGCGAATTACCACCTATAACCGTTGACGTTATGCAACTTGCTGTCGCGGAAAGGGAGAATACTGTACGCGCGGCATCAACAGATAAAACGAAATTTTACAGTATTAAACGTCTTCCGCGGAAAATAACAATGGATGGCAATGAAGACGACTGGTCCGGCATTTCTGCTATTTCCATTGGACGCGAAAACTCGCCAAATACCGGTACCGCGCGCATAGCATACGACAATAATAATATCTATCTGCTTTACCGCATTCAGGATAATAACCCGTGGTTGAATGAGGGTAAAGATATAACCCGGTTATTTAAAACCGGCGACGCGATAGATATGCAAATAGGTTCCGGATTGAAAACAGATAAGACCCCGGTACAAGGTGACCAACGAATAATAATCGCGGCGTATAACGGCAAACCAACCGCGGTGTTGATGCGACCCGTTGACCCGGATGCATTGCCGGAAACACATGTAAAATACCATTCACCGGTGGGCGAGAAAAACTTTGACAGGGTAGAAATAATTAATGCTGCCCGGATTGCGGTTACCGTTACGGCGGGAACATATACCGTGGAAGCATCCATACCATTAAGCTCATTAAATCTCCCCTTAAAACAGGGGTTAAAGTTGCGTGGCGACGTAGGCATAATTTCATCTGATACTGCCGGATTAATTAATATAGACAGAAATTATTGGGCACAACCACCAACAAATCTGGTAAATGACCTGCCGTCAGAAGCATGGTTTACACCACAAAATTGGGGAGATTTTGCGGTAGAATAGATTTTTAAAATAGACTTTAAACAGGAAAATAATAATCCACTTTAAAAATTAATTTTATCCTTTATTGGAGCATAGAATGATTGATAATTATGACAAAATGGTTATTACTAGTGATTCAATGCATTGGGGTGATCATTATATAAACATCCTTACAACTCATGCGGGAAATGAAGATGAGCTAATTGAAGCAATTCAAAGTTTGCAGGTATTGCACGATGGAAGAGCGGTTGATATTATCCTTAACTATGTGAACGATGCCAATCTTTCAATTCGAGTAGCAGCTATCTCTGCACTGGGAATATTGAGAGTGCAGCGTAGCATTCCGATGCTACGTAATATTATAAGAGATGGGAGCAAGCCGGAAGAAATTAATGCAGTCGAACAAGCACTTGAAAATATCCAAAAAGAAATAGTGTTTCCAATTATGTTTGCACCTTTACAAGAGAAATTTCGTAAAGAAGCAGGAAATACATACAAAATATTACAGAAACGTGGCGACGATTATATTATTACGAAATACAAAGATGACTTGTATTCAAATATCACTCAAGAGCGAAAGAAAGCTCTATTGGTCATTGATCATATTGAGCGAGATGATGTAATTAAATTGATTGAATATGTTGCTATAAATGATGAGATTGAATCTCTTCAAATATCTGCGATTTTAGCTTTGGCAAGACGAGGTGTCCAGTATCCAATTGAACAATTAAAAAAAGCATTAATAGACTTACCACCTTGGTCAGCAGAAGAAGCAATTGAAGCAATTGTATTCCTGCAGGTTAAATCTTGTATTCCTAATGTGATAGATGCTTTAATGCATCCACGAGTAGAAGTACGTATTTTAGCATTAAGTGCATTGTATAAATTAACAGATTGTGATTTCGGATGGGATTTAAAAAGTTGGCACGATTGGATGGCAAAACAATAGAAAAGTGATGTTTTATAATAGATAGAGAAAGGAAACTACTAAATCAATTTATTATAAATCACGACACTTTGATAATTGAATATTTAATGGCTATCGGTATCTGTAAAAGTGTCTTTATCACGCCAGTTCCATTAGCACATTACCGGGGAGCAGGCTAGGAAGCCTGCGGTCCCAGTGTATTGGACCGCAGGCATCCTGCCTGCCCTATGCTGGAATTTCAGTAAAATTATCAAAATGTAATTTTCTGCTTACGTTGTATTGTAATTGTAAAAAAATCTATATCTTGTAGGTTCTATCAGCACAATATCAAGGGGAGCCGGGCTGCGACCCTGTTCCAAACGGTGACTGTTATTGGTAGGAGATTTTTCTATTTGTTACCACCACTAAACATGAAAACAATATGCAGATAAATTATCAAAATTAGGCTGTATGGAACAGGGTCGCAACCCGGCTTCCCAAAAAGTTCCTGTTTATTAACCACCCCGCAGCATTTCTACCTGTTTTGCGATGAAGTCTACTGCAAAATGAATCTCTTCATGGGTATTGTTTCTGCCTAACCCAATGCGCAGTGTACTGTATGAACGGTTCATGGAGTATCCCAGTGCCGCGATTACGTGAGATGGTTCGCGTTGGAAGGCATTACAGGTTGAACCGGTAGATATGGCTATTTTGCTGCCACACAGACGTACTAAATCAGTGGTATTGACCCCGGGGATGAATATATTCAGATTATTAGGCAGGCGGAAATATTGGTTGCCATGCATTTCTACCCCACTGATAGATTTCTGGAATAATTCCCACATGTCATCACGCAGAATCGCGATCTCACCTGCCCGCGACATTTTTTCACGCGTGATACTGCATGCCTCACCCATTCCGACAATGCCTGCCACATTCTGGGTACCACTTCTGCGGTTACGTTCCTGCCCGCCACCATCCATTTGCGCCTTGAGTTTAAATGGCAGATCGCGATTAATATATAATGCACCGACACCCTTGGGTCCGTAGATTTTATGTGCGGATAAACTTAACAGATCAACCGGCAAGGTACGGACATTAATCGGCATATAACCGACAGCCTGAACTGCATCAGTATGAAAAAAGATATTGTTTGCGCGGGCAATTTCGCCGATTTCATCTATCGGGTATTGAGTACCGATTTCATTATTTGCCATCATCAATGATATAAGAATGGTATCTTTACGGATAGCCTGTTGAAGATGTTCGAGATTAATATTACCGTATTTATCCACCGGCAGGTATGATACTTTCAGTCCGTGTTCTTCCATTTCGTGACAGACGTTATATACCGCATGGTGTTCAATGGAACTGGTAATTATATGCCTGCCACGCCTTTCCAAAGTTTCAATTATCCCTTTAATCGCCAGATTATCGGACTCGGTGCCGCCACTGGTGAATACAATTTCTCCGGGGTCAGCATTTATTAATTCCGCTGTTTTATCACGGGCATTTTCCACCGCCAATGCTGCTTTTTGTCCAAAAACATGGTACGCCCCCGGGTTTCCATAATTCTCCGTCAAATACGGCATCATCGCCTTCAACACTGCCGGGTCAATCGGAGTGGAGGCGTGATGGTCCATATATATTGGGAGTTTAACTTGCATTTTTCACCTCAGGTAGTCACCTGTTTAGTTCTGAATGACTGGCGCATGTCACAGGTTTTATCACCGAAATCTTCAGATAAGTCGCGACCTACTTCAAACGCGAATAATCGTGAATTTTTCGCCAGTGCATCCTTCACCGGGGTCATCACTTCATCATCGATATCAGCTAATATACATCGGCGCGCGTGATCATTTTGTTCCAATTCACGCACTACAATATCCCAGGCAAACTTATCCGGTTTACTGAAAACCCGAATTAAATTATTATTTAATTCAGCAAATTTCAACAAAGCGCGCGCGCTATTTGACCGGACAATCCATTCATTATCGTATAACAATTTAAAAATAATTTCAGTGGTACCATTCCACTGTAAAAATCCAGATACCCGAGCAACAATAGCGCGAATGTGAAAATCGTCGCTTTTGGATAACTTATTTAATTCTTCCATAATTTGGACTCTTCCATGCTCATCCATATCACGCGGTAATAATTCCATGCCGGCAATTACTGTAGCCATATCCGATGACCGCAACCTGTCCAGACAAACATCCAGGGTTGCCTGTTCATGGGCAGCAAAAACCTTGGCAGATGGCATATTTGACTGGGGCATTTCCCCCACACCTTCTGCATGGTCAGTTTTATCCCAACGCACAGTTTTTTTGTTCTTCTTTTGCTGTGAAAATGTTGTTAATGCCCGGTAAGCGGCCAGAATGGCGATATAATTAGCGTATAACATACGTGGCGCGGATAATAAACCCGCGACAGGGCCATATACAATAGTCACCAATATAAATCGCTGAAATAACCGGATACCCATCAAAACCGCGGAAAATACCAATAAATGCCCCATCCATGGTTGGTTGTCCATTAATGGTTGCAAATTAACATATACATATTTAGAAAGCATGAAATAGATAAAACTCAAGTACCCACACATATTCGCAATTGATGATATAAATATTTTACGGTCTTTCATAAGATTTTCGCGAATATGCCAGTTTCCCTGCCACCCCAGGCTTTCCCATTCCTGCAGCGAAATTCCTATAATCCATCGTGTTTTTTGCCGGACAGACCGCACAAAGTCCATGGGGAAATATGCCCAGTTGCTAATGAATGCCGGTCTTTTACATAACGGCACATACCACGGGGTACCATCGTCTAATATTAAACGCACAAAAATGGTTTTAATACCATTCATGTATACACTTAAAGACATGGAATAGTCTTCTGTCAGTGACCCTTCGTTGAATAGTTTTTCGCCGGTTTCTTCCTGCAGAATAGATAACGCACGTCTGCTGAAACCTGTACCTACACCGGCAAATGGCACAAATCCACCGATTTTTTCACGCACCACCACATCTTTAAGGTGATTTTCGGTAAATTCATCCGCATATACCCAATGGGTAAATTTCCAATGTTCAACCGGCAATGGCAAAATAGGCAATTGAATAATTTCCGCACGGGGAATTAGATAATTGTATAATAGGAAGGAAAATGGATGTACCAGATCCTCGGCATCATGCATGGCAAAGATATCAAAAGTCATGCCTAAAGAACGTTCGCAATTACGGATAGCCTGGTAAACCTGGTTTAGATTATCGGCTTTATTTGTCGGGCCGGGTCGGGTGGTGACAACCTTAACGATTTGTGGATAAATTGCGGCGACTTCATCAACCGCGCGTTGGGTTTCAAAGTCGTTAGGGTAAGTGCCCACAAAGATAGTGTAATTGCGGTATTCTACGCGTTTGATGATATTTTCTACCATCTTACCAATTACATCTGCTTCTTTCCATGCGGGCACCATAACCGCTATTTGTTGTTGTTCACGCAATCGCAATGCCTGAATAGTCAGTCTGTCGCGATTAGCAAATTTTAAATATTTATATAATGACCATATATAAGCCCCGATGTCATAAATAAGGTCCTGTGTTCCGCTTAGGATAAATATTGCCATAGCGAACATTGTTATTGCAAATATGACATCATGCAGGATTACAAAAAAGTCTTGTGGGCTCATTTAAACACCACTATCCTGCCGTTCCAGCAGGCGGTGGTGTATCCTGAGTTGGTTTTGCGACTCGCTTTTTCGATTTAGGAATAAAATTACGAATAAACCACCTGATTAACATTAATGACAGAATAATAATTACAGTCATAATTACCAACATTACTGGGTTATAACGTTTCTTCTCGTCATTAATCTCTTTCTTTAATTCATTTTCACCCCGGGTTGCAATTGTTATCACTCTGTTTTTTGCTGTAAGCACCGCCAGTTGATTTTTTAATTCTGATATTACAGCGACATTGGAAATAGTATCAGATAATTTCGACAAAACTTCATCATTGGGAATAATCATCGAATATACGACACCATCTGTTTTATCCCAGGGTGAATTGTTTACCTGCAATAATCCGGATTTTGTTAATTCGCTGGTCATTAAAACTTTCGCTATCGGATTAACATTCCACTGATTATTACCAGTGGGAGAGACCATGGCGGAATCTTTCAATTCTTTAAACCTGTCTATCTCATTGGGGTAAGAAATCATTATTACCGCACTGGCGTTACCACCCTTGCCGGGGGATTCATTTCCGGTTACAACCCGCCAGTCCATCGGGTATAAATACTGCTGACCGGCACGCATTGCTATACGGGCAGCAGCAGTTAATTGAGCGTCACTGGGGGTATCTGACAACCACATAACTGGTTGCATTAATTTTCCATCTGACTTAACCAGGTAAGGGAAATTTTCTAATGAAGGCATACCTTTTATTTTACCATCATTCAATGTTATTTCGCTGCTGCCATCAATGACAGTCCAGGCAATATCATCATAAGTTTTTGAACAGTCAAGGCTACCAAGATCATGAAATAACTCAAAAGTGATAACCCATGTATCTTTTTGCAATTCCGGTAATGGAATATATGCTTCCAATACACCATTTTTAGCGCTGTTCGCGTTGTCCGGATTTAATACTGTGCTGGCGATTTGCAACCCATTAACCTTAATTGTCATTAATGAACGCAGTGGATTTAAAGTTGCGGAATGACGGAATCGAATTTTTATTTTTGTATCGCGTCCCAGATTGCACCGTATCGGCCTTTTAATTGTTATTGAAGCCGTCTGGTGAAACGCGCCGGTTAATTTTATATTGCTGTATCCTATATCACTGAGGGTAAATGTCCCTTTAAATGATTTATCGTCAGGATTTGGCATTAACGGTGAATATGATATTTCCGCCGCCTGGGTATCCAGTTGCGCTATCGCGTCACGGGTTGATAGCAGATGTGCAGCTTTCAGCAAACCTTCCGGATCGGGACCGGTTACTAACAGACGGGCATGTTGCTGGATTTGGTTAGTCGGTAAACTTTCAACATAACCTGTTGTGTTGCTGGGTTTCGCCTCTGTCAGTTCCTGCCATGACCCTACCAGACCAATGATTAACTGGTTGCCGGCATCTGTTGATGGTGACGCGGTTGATACTTTTATGGGTAGATCACGACCGGGTTCACGTGCGCCCCAGTCAGACGCTATCTGCAACATGGCAGCAATTTCGCTGTTTTTTGGTGACGGCGGAAGATACCATGTTGACTGTACCGCGTTAATCGCCAGGGTATCCAACAACGGATATGGATACATGGCAATCGGGTAATTCTGGCGTGGACTTACAGGAATATATAATGTTGATTTCGGACTAATCTTTAACCAGTTTCCCAAATGGTCAACATCTTTACATTCACCTTCTATAGATCTCTGCCGACTTACAACGCGTAATTCGTTAAAACCACGTTTTAACAAATAACTTGGAAACACAGCAATTAATGGCTTTCCAACAGTGGCTGCATTCGGCAATTTGCGACTTATTAATGGAACATCATTTAATAAAATCGTAACACTGCCGGTTCCGTCTGATAAAGTATCTGAATAAGTATAATATAGCGTTACCTGCGGAGCACCGGTTATTATCATTCCTGGACGAATGGGAAACCAATAAGACCAGTTATTAGTAGGGTTAGCAAATACTAACTCTTTAGATACCAATGGTACCGTATACCCAGTAGGTGCTGATTGCAAAATGGTAGTTAAGCCAACTAATGACATTAATAACATTACTGCGATAGCAAACTTTTTCATTAAACCACCCCTTATTTTATAAAAAATCAGAAAAAACATCTGAAACACTATAATAATATGGAATAAAATTAGTAAAAAGTTATTCTAAGAGTTATTCCTATGTAATAATACACAAAAACCATGATATTTTAAACATTTTTACTTAAATTTAACTAAATCTTGATGAAAAACAGCAGAAAGTAAGGAATTTCCCGATACTAACATATCTGAATCATGATTTGGGTCATTGTCATTCTGCCATTTGGAACTCCACCAACTAAATCCTATTAATCCGGGCCAACGATTCCCCAATATATTTTTCAATGCCTTATCTGCCCATTCTGCCTGATTTATCTTTGCATTGTTTTTAACAGTACCGAACTCTGAAATAACTATCGGTTTTTTTGTTAATTTTATTATTCGGGGATAAACCCTATCCATGACGGTTGAAAATTGCTCCGCATCATTGTGGTCAGGGTTCTGCGCGCCATATATACTTAATCCTACCCAATTTACCCAGTCATCACCCGGATAATAATTTTCGAACTTGTTCCAGTCTTCTTCCGGGTCGTCGTAAGCGTCGACGTGAAACACCCAAATTATATTATCAGCACCGCTTTTACGTATTTGTGTAACCACATAACGATAAGCAGCAACAAATTTTTCCGGGCCATCCGCCAGTTTTAAATCACCAAAACCATCTGTTTTAGCACCACCATTATTTATACCTGACCAGGGAAAACAGGTATTGTTGCATTCAACACCATATTCCACAATCATCATTTTCTTATTTTTCTTTGCTGCTATACCCCACAACCGCAAATCACGGTCAAACTTACCATCCAGGATATTCTGCAATGTAAAGGTAGTCTCTTTATGCGCGGTTTCATCAGTTGTGCGAATCATCAAGCGAATATATGGAATACTACCGCGCGCGAATATCCAATTTACCGTTTTCTGCGGAAATAACCGGCTAATTCCCCATTCATTTGAAATCATCACCCAATCAGCTTTTTTTCCGACTGCTTTTTCATAAGCATTCAAATGTTCCGGCGTAGCATCTTCGCTAATTCCATTAGGACCACCGGGAAATACTCCATGATATTTAATAGCCTTCGGTTGTGCGAATCCAATAAACATTCCAAACAGTAATAATATCAGAATATATTTCAATCTTTATCCTTCAAAATATGGTACAACATTTTTCTCCGGTACCTTCTGTTTCATTGCGTCTGGATTTACTTTTTTTACACCGGACGGCATTTTAGCCGCAGGTTTTTTTTCTGATGGAATCACCTTACCGGTTTTATTTGAACTCTTCATAATATCTATCGGAATAGGATTTGTATTCGTTATTTTTATATTTGGTTTTACTATCTTTGCCGATTTAGTTTTCTTCACGCCACTTTTTTTATCGCCAGATATTTTTCTGCCAGTGGTTTTTTTTCTTATAACTACTGCCGGTTTTTTTATATTTTTTGTAATTATTGCGGCAGTATTAAGATTTTTTATTTTAGGTTTTTCTGTTTTTATCCTATTTGGTACTGTTACATCAGCATTTTCAAGTTTAGGATTTAATATTCTCAAACTCTTTATCGCATCCGGAGTAGGTCTGACATGCTCAAGAGTAACCAGGCAAAAATTATTCTTCAAAAAGATAGAAATCAGCCTGAAATCTGCCTTATTACCTGTTGTCATTATAATCTCACCGGTACTGGCAGTTTTCTCGGTATAATTATTATGAAGTTTATAAAATTGTTTTATTTCATTGGCGGATTTAAATACGTCTAATTTAACGATGGTATATATCCATGTTATACCATATTCCTCGTATTTAATTTGTTTGGATTCTTCTATGTAACTGTCAGATATTATATCAAAAGTAATATCACCCTTAGGTGCAGGTGTATTTACTTCAATAACTTTTATACCTGCATTACCTGATGATGGTGGAACAGCAAAAATTATCACTGCACATAATAATAGCAAAAAAATAGTAAAATTACGCATTATTTATCTATTCCCTCCACAGATTCTGTTGCTATGAAATTATAACTTTCTTTCTTTAATCCTGCAACTAATTCCCGCAGATAACTAACATCAATAAACCAGTGTATGTAACCGCCAACGGTTGCGTCGCGTACTACACTACATTTTTGTGACCTTATTATTAAATCTTTCGGCAATATTTTCCCTTCTCCACCTTCGCCCCCCGGTGAAATAAAACCTAAACTTTCCGGTAACCGGGTAAAGCCGAACTGGTCTGCTGATACCTGATATGGCATGAATTGCTGAGAAAAGTATATCCCTTTTTTACCTGTTACAAACGTGATGGCACCATCCGCGGCAATACGGTACCTACGGGCAATGATAGTATAATCCAGTGGCGATGCCATATAATGTGGCGTTACCCACCCGGATACCGTTAATTCCGCTTTATCTGTAATTTCTTTTGCCGCGTCCAAACGTTTTGTTATCCATTCCTGACTATCTTCTTTTACCGGTGATACTAAAACCCACTGGTCACCCTCGGCGCGAACACGGAAAAACTCATAATCAACCCCGGTCATACCATTTACAGGGTTAGCCGTTTCGTCATACTGGTGGGTATAACCATGTAAATAAATTTTACCACCGTTATTCTGCGCATTTTTTAATACTGCAATTAACTCCGGTTTTTCTGTTAATTTAACTATATTTCTTTTACCATCAGTAATGTTGCCGGTATAATCGTGGAACTCAGGTATCAGGCTAATAATAAATGGTATCTTCTCGTCATAAAATACCTGTAATAATTTTGACAGTTGCTCCGGTGGGGTTAAGGGATTTACATCTTCCACGCGAATATACGTGTTATGCTTTTCAGCATGTTTAATATTCAGAATATCATGGAGCAAGTCAGCAAAAATTAATCCACGGTCAGTCCTTCCTGCTGATTCCAACGATACATCCGCAAGAAACCATCGGTTGTTTGAGTTTATAATATACGGTATATCGTTAATGATGAAAAATGATTTTACAATCGCTTTTGTCGCGTCAACTACTTTTAAATTAGCAAAACCAGGGTGGTCACCACCATATCCCAAATTAATTCCTTTATATTTTATATCGCCGGTGCCTGCCGCGTTACCGGTAAATTTAAAACCAAATTTATTTATAAAATCAGGATTATCTTCCTGGGTTTCTGCCTTGCATGCTGATTGCCATAAGTTTTGTCCCATCCAGCATGCGGTTTTTGTAGAATTCATGAAATCATGTAAAAAGGATAGCGGGATTGGCGACGCGTATATAGCGCCAATATAAAAAGTAACGTCATAATTATTCATCTCGCCGGATTGATATTCATTAACCGGGTGAATTGCCGGTGAGATTTTAAAATGCGATAATAAATTTGATAATTGCCGGGCAAAAAGCGCGCCTTTCCAATCATTCTCAACAGTTTTATCATACAATACTAAAACGCGTTTTTCTCCGTATGCTACTGCGTTGTCTACCGCAGATACTCCTGTGTTACCAAATTCAATTGGATACAATCCAGCCTCTTCTGTCCTGGCCAATTGTATAATTATTAAAAATATCAATATATAAATCGTTTTCACAGGCCAATAATACCACATTGATAATAAAATTGGGTAATCACATCACGATTATATCTAAGATAAGGTAAAGTTGAATCTTCTTTTTTAAAGATATCATGAATTATTTCCATGGTGTTAATCATCAAAGGACTTTCGCTTTTAAAGAAAATATGCTTAATAATGGTCGCTTCTACAGGCTCAGCGACCGGTCACTGAGCCTGTCAAAGTGACTTAAAAGTGAAAGTCCTGTTTATTATTCTTCTTCATCATCTTTAATAATTATCTGACCTACATCCATACCATCATAAGACTCTAAATCCCATTTATCAGCAAAATCATAAAACTCTAAATTGCGTTCAAATAATGAATTAGGTGTGTGAATTTCCGCTTTTTCAACATGCAGATAGTAATATGGTTCTTCTCCATCTTCGACTACCGTTTCTAAAAACTCT
>CAZNLA010000069.1:0-15250 GCA_964573385.1 uncultured bacterium | reverse complement strand
AAGGTCACTTCGACAAGCTCAGTGACCGGTCGCTGAGCCTGTCGAAGCGACCATTATTTAATCAAATTTCTCTTTGAAAGCGAAAGTCCTGGAATAAGATATTACCGGTTGCTGACACAACTGAAGTGACCACATCTGAAAAGCGGAATCTTTTTTGCGCCATTTCTGTATATAAAAAAGCGCATTTCAGATAATGACAAATGTTGATTACCGGTATACTATATTTGAATAGTTTAATTCGGCTTTAAGTTTTCAGGCCGTTAGCACCCAAATTTGTACAAAAAAGTCAGGATTTTATTGTAACTTTATGGTGTCGCTACTCTGTAGCTTTAATTTTATCCTTGTCAGACTGCTATTAATATTTCGCCGCGCTGCGGCTGGCTTTTAATTTATAAATATAATTTTCATTATATTTAGCCACAGAGTGGCGATATCTTAATAGTATTTGATTATCAAAATTATTTTAAGCTGCAGAGCAGCGATACCGTAAACTTGTCCAATTTATTTGGGTTACGGTAAAAGGAGAATATTCAATGTTTATCAACTGTTTCAATCTGAGGTTTATGCTTATTACAATGGTAATCGGCATAATGGTATCTGTGAATGCCCAGTCGTTGCCGGCGGGTAAGTTGGGTGCCTTTGCGGTGCCAAAAATCAGTAAGGCGCCGGTGATTGACGGGAATATTGATGCTGTTGAGTGGCGCGAGGCGTTGGCAATCGGCGGGCTTGCGTCGCAAAACCCCGGCGGAAATTTGCTGATTATGCGTCCGACGACATATTATCTGGCATGGGATGCAGACAATATTTACGTTGCCTGCCGCACATGGATAATGCCGGGGTATATTCCACGGGTAAGCGGACGCGCACCGGGTACGGTAAGCGCGTTTGATGACGGCATGGAGTTTAACCTGAAACCGATGGGCAAAAATGTGGTTGATGGCAGAACTGATAGTTGTTATAAATTTTTCATCAGTTGTTTTGGGTCGGATGGCGATTTGGCACGGGTATCAGTTGGCCAGATGTTCCGCAATTGGCGTCCATATTTTAAAACGGCTACCCGCCTGACTGATGTCGGCAGTGCACCCATGGGAGGACGATGGTGGGAAGGCGAAGTTGTATTGCCGGCAAAAGATTTTGAATTAAATGGTCCGAATCGCGCGGGTGATACGTGGAAAATGCTATTAGCATTTAACCATATCCCCGGATTTTTCCAGGCAGCAATTCCATTAAACTCCGGTTATTTTGACCCGGGTGGATGGCCGGTGATGACACTTGTGGAAAATACCCCCGGGATTAAGGTTATTATGGACGAGTTACCCGGCATAAAAGATGGTACCGCGGCGGTGAAAATAAACGCTTTCAACCCGACAAATCAAACCGTAAAGTTGAATGTGCTGGCACAATTGGAAGAATGGAAAGGGAAAACTGCTGAAGATTTATTAAAGAAAGAACAAATAGTTACTATTGAACCCGGGAAATCCGCGGAGTTCGCGATAAATGAAAAATTACCGCGTGATATTGGTAAAAATAAAGGCGGTTTATATTTCCGTATAACCCAGGATGATAAAGAATTATATCGTTATTATGCATATTTTGAGTTGGGATATCCGGCAAATTGGGTGAAATATACCCCTTCAACAGAAGCATTTCCATTAAGCGGGACATTTAACCCGGTGCGTAATAATTTTCTAATCACCGCGGACGCCTATTATCTTGATAAACCGGAAATGGTGAAACAGGTACGTTATACCGTAAACCGCGAAGGTGAAAACAAAGCCGTTATCAGTGGTACCATAACTAAAGCCAGTTATAAAGCTTATACCAGTTTACTGCAGATGCCAACATTATCAGAAGGCAATTATGACGTTGAAGCGTATATGGATTTATCTGATGGTAAATCGCTGGGACCGGTAAAAACCCGTTTCAAAAAATTTGATGAACCAAAAGAGTTTGCGGCCTGGTGGAATAACAAAATTGGCAATATTGAACGGGTAATTCCCCCCTTCACCGCGATAAAGCGAAAGGGACAGCAAGTTAATTTGTGGGGACGCCAATATACATTGAACGCGTTGGGAATGCCGAAAGAAATTTTGTCGAATGGTAAAGCTATATCCGCGTCTGCTGCCAGAATAGTGGCAGTTATCGGCGGTAAAGAAAAAGTTATATCATTAAGCGGAAAATTGAAGTTTACGGAAGAAACCGCCTGGCGTCTGGGATTTACAGGAAAGGCATCCGGTGCCGGATTGTTATTCACCGCGAATGGCACTATAGAACAGGATGGTCTGGTGCAGGTTAATTTAACCTATGCGCCTGCCGGTAAGACCGCCGTTAAGGTAGATGCTTTGCGATTGGAATTTCCGATTTCCAACAAAGACGCCGAAACAATGAATTGTATGGGTCCGGGCGGTAATTTTGCATCGTTATCCGCACAGATACTTCCAACAGATAAAAAAGGGATGCTTTGGAACACCCTGGAACTTGGTCGTGGCGGTACCGGTATGACTGTTGGCTCATTTTATCCGGATGTGTGGATTGGCAACGAACAACGTGGTTTTTTATGGTGGGGTGACAGTGACAAAGGATGGGTACCGAATGATGATGTGCCGGCACATGAAATATGGCGTATCGGCAATGATGTGGTACTGCGGAATAATATCATCGGCAAACCATACCAATTAACAGAACCGCGCACCCTGGCATTTACCTATAATGCCACCCCATTTAAACCGTTTCCAAAAGGGTGGCGCGCAACTATCAATGCGGAAGATGGCACCTTTAGTGGACCACACAAACAATATACCGATACCAAAACCGGACAAAAATATGACGGTACCCAATGGTTGTCAGCACCGGCATTACCAAAAGATTGGGAACGTGTTTGGGGAGAATTTAAAGTACAGGCAGATGCCAAAGTAAAGGCTACACAACCATTTGACCCACTGCGGGCAAGACGCACCGCATGGGTACATAACTCATTGGCGATTATGGGTTACGGCGACCGGTCCGGCGACTGGAATCTTGAGCGTTATTTCTCGCCGGAATGGGATGAACATACACTGGGTGAATCAGAACGAAACTATTTCATGTGGTTGGCTGACCGGGCATTTACTGAGGGTGGTTTGCGGTCAATATATTGGGATATTTTCTTTATTAAGGCATGGGATGGCGTACAAAATGGCATGGCGTATACCTTGCCGGATGGCCGGTTACAACCGACATACAACGGTTTGAATATGAGAAGATTAGTGATGCGGCTAAACTCGCTACAGGAAGAAAAAGGACTTTCTCCCGGTGGATTATCGGCGCATTCATCCAACTGTTTTCCATTGGTGGCATACCCATGGGTAGGTGCCGGTCTGGATGGTGAATGGGCATTTATGACAGACGCGTCACCGCGCGACTGGGTAGATAACTATTCGGCAGAACGTATGCGCGCGTTAAATACCCCGCAAAATTATGGTTTGCCAATGACATGGATGAGCATTAACTGGATAACCGAACCGGTAAAACGTGGCCGTGTCTGGCGCGGTTTTTATGACTGGGCACGTTTTCATGACTGTAACTGGTATGGTTGGGATGGTTACGGACCCGGACAAAAACTGCTGGACTGGGGACTTAATGATGAACGACTGCAATATGTGCCGCACTGGCGCAACACCGCGATAACCTGTGACGACCCGAATGTGCTGGTTGCGTATTGGCAATTACCCGGACGTGTTATGGTAATGGCATTTAATTATGATGGAAAGGTTGTTAAAGACCCGGTTCTAAAAATAGATTATGCCAAATTAGGCTTTTCAACAAAAATGACCGTATCAACAATATCAGAATTACGCGGAATTGATACCCAAAACGGACAAGCAACAGGCGCAGACCCGGTTCCGGTACTTGATGTTGCAAACGGTAAAATTTCTGTCACATTACTGCAACCACATACCGCGCGGTATTTTGGCATACGTGTTGATGAATCGGCACAAATAGCGTCAATTCAGAAAGATTTTGACGTTATAGACAATGGCGCCAAACTGACAGACGCTATGGGTGACTGGGGTCTGATAAACAAAGATACAAAATTCCTGCGGGATGATAAGGTAGTTGATGTGAAATGCGCGGCAACCGGCATTAAAATATTTATGTGGCAATTACCTGACCGAGTGTTATTGGCGGTTTCAAATACCGAAAAGAAAGACGCGACCGCAACCTTTGATATCGATCTCGACAAACTCGGTTTAACGCCGAAACTACCCTGGCAGGAGTTCCTGCGGGTGCGCGACTTTACCGGTGGTAATTCCAACCTTGATTTCTATAGTAAAAAACTGACCATTGGTAATGTTAAAGCCGGGACAGTGAAAATAGTTGGTATTAGAAGATACTAATTTATGGGACTTTCGCTTTAGGTCACTTCGACAGGCTCAGTGACCGGTCGCTGAGCCTGTCAAAGCGACTATATTTAAGCACAATTATCTTTAAAGGCGAAAGTCCTGTAATTTAACAAAAATTATAATCCTTCCTGTTAATTTGCAGGAAGGATTGTAATTGTGGCTAATATGTTTAACAGGATTTTGCCATTACCAGTACGAAATATATTTTTGCATCACTGAAAAACGAGATAAACCATGACAATTCAGGAACCTGCGCGGTCTATTGATGTTGCGGCATCCGCGGATGTAATTATTTGCGGAGGCGGTCCTGCTGGTGTTGGTGCTGCCCTTGCGTCCGCCCGCAACGGCATGCGCACTATATTGATAGAAAACCAGTTTTGTCTGGGGGGCATGGCTACTGCCGGTATGGTTAACCGGCTTGGTCCATATCACAATCAACAGGATATTATTCTTGGCGGTATACCGTGGGAAATATTAAGATCGCTGATTGACCGCGGTTTAGCGCAGGAACCCATTATCTGCAAACCGGAAAATTGGATGGATTACTGGCTTGTATTTGACCCGGAAGGGATGAAGATACTGCTTGATGAATTACTGCTTGATGCCGGAGTGCAAATTTTCTTCAACACCATGGTTGCGGCACCTATCGTCAACAACAACAAAATTGACGGGGTTATCATAGAAAGCAAATCCGGACGTCAGGCGATACTGGGGAAAATAATCATCGACGCGACCGGCGATGGAGATATCGCGGCACGCGCCGGCGCGCCTTTTGATATTGGCCGTGATGGCGATAATCTGCTGCAACCTGTAACCCTATTCTTTAAATGTCTTAACATGAATTGGCCACAAGCACATGCTTATGGCAGAGAGAATTACGCGGCACTTGTTGAAACCGCAAAAAAAGAAAATGGAAATGACTTTATATTAACCGGAACAGACAGCTATCTGCATCCTGAAGAGACATATTTCAACTGCCTGCATGAATATAATGTTGATGGCACAAAAGTAACTGATATATCAAAAGCAATAACTGAACTGCGAAAAAAGATGTGGAAAAACACCGGGATTTTACACCGTTATGTGCCGGGATGTGAAAATGTCAGCCTTAGTACATCCGCGTCATCTATCGGTATCCGCGAAACCCGCAGATTTAATGGAGTATACCAATTAACAATTGATGATGTGCTAAACGGCCGGCAATTTGATGACCAGATATACCAATATGCCTGTTTTGTTGATATACATGAACCAGAACCCGGCAAAAAATCAAAATACAGCGACCGTACGCTGAAACCCGGCATGTCATATGGTATACCATACCGATGCCTGCTGCCCAAATCAATCGACAATCTGCTCATCGCCGGACGCTGCTTTTCCGCGACACATGAGGCCCTGGCATCCGCCAGAATGATGCCGTCATGCATGGCAATGGGAGAAGCCGCCGGCACCGCGGCAGCAATATCAATAAAGGAAAATCAACTGCCGGGAGATATAAATGTGAAGGATTTACAAAAACAATTACGGCTACAGGGGGTTATGATTTAGAAGATTGAAACAAGATTTTGTAATCAATCTTCATTAGACTTGTCCGGACAAGTCTATTATCAGAAATTGTAACATTGCTGGTACAAAATCCTAACAGAAAAAGTCAGGATTTTAAAACTCCCCCTTTCACTGCGGTGACGGTGGGAGTAAAGTGTAACAAGTCTATTTAATGATGAAAATTACATACTTTTCCAATTTTTTGGGGTTAAGGTTTTGCAATAGTTTTTTTAAAACTGAATTTTATTCAGGGAAACGTTTCCCTGTTACAAGGAATAATTATGAATCAATATGTTATCAAAAATGAAGACGGCGCGAAATTGCAGGTGAGCAGTGCCGGATTAAATGAGTTCGTTAATCCCGGTTTTGGTTTATCTATGCACTGGGGTTTATACTCGCTGATCGGACGTTGTGAGTGGGCGCTTCACATAGAATCTATTCCGCATGACAAATATTTTGCGATGATGAATAGCTTTAACCCCAGTCGTTTCAACGCGGATGAATGGGCGGATTTAATGTTGGAGTCCGGACAGAAGTTTCTGTTAATTACCAGTAAACACCATGACGGTTTTTGCATGTGGGATACAGCGTTAACCGACAAAAAAATTACCAATACCCCATTTGGCCGCGACGTTATCGCTGAATTATCAAAAGCGTTAAATGACCGCGGGTTAAAACTGCATTTTTATTATTCGCTGATGGATTGGACACATCCGGCATATCGCACAGACTGGCCGGCTTATCTTGAATACTTAAATGGTCAGCTAACCGAATTACTGACAAATTACGGCAAAATTAACGGGATTTTATTTGATGGATATTGGCCCCGATTTGAATTGGATTCTGGTAGCGCGTATTTTAAAGAAGCCGATTCATATAATTTTGCCGGTATCTATGATTTAATCCACCGGTTGCAACCGGATGCCGTGGTGACAAATAACCACCATATGCTGCCAATAGAAGGTGAGGATTATCAGGTTTGGGAATTGGACATGCCGGGTGAAAATACCTTCGGATTTAATTGTCCGGAAATAGGTAACAAAACAAAAGCAGTCTGGTGGAATCTTAATACCGGATGGAGTTATCAACCCGGTAGCCACAACCTGAAGTCTGCTGATACGATATTAACCGCCAAAGAAAACGCGAAAAAAGCTGAATCAGTATTTATGCTTAATATCGGTCCGCGACCTTTTGGTGATATTCACCCGGATGAGGCTACTGTTTTACGGCAAATAGGGCAGAAAATGCGGGAGCAAGGATAAATTATATGCCATCACCATTTCAATTACATCGCCGGGAAAAACCGGATTCCAATAAGTTTATAGCAGTGCTGGAACGTCGCGGTGATAGCAGTTATGTGCCATTTTTCGAGATGATTCCCAATTATTTTGCGGAATTGAGCGGGGTTGAACCACCAAAAGAGATAAATTTCGGCAATAATTCACCGTATTATCTGCCGACTTTCGCGTATTATTTTCAGGCGATGGCGCGGATGGGTTTTGACATTGGCATTATCAACCTGTGCGGTTTTCGTGGATTTCCCGGTTATCATCCGGAAAGAAAAATTCAGGGAGACGATGGCGCGATTACTGACTGGGAATCATTTGAAAAATACCAATGGCCAGTAGCCAATGATATTAATGTTGATATGATGGCGGATACGGCAGCATTGGCGCCGGAAGGTATGGGAGTCTGGACAGGCGGACCCGCCCCCTTCCAGGTATCCATGGATGAATTATTGGGGTTTAATCGTTTAGCGATGTTAACCTATGATGACCCGGAACTGGTAAAGGCTGTGGCAGATAAAGTCGGGTCTATCATGGTGGATATTATCGACCTGTGCTGTTCGCTGCCATTTATACAGGGATTTGAGTTTTGCGGTGATATGGGGCATAAAACCGCAACCATGTTGTCGCCGGATGTAATGCGTGAATATTATCTGCCATGGCATAAAAAAGCTTGCGACACAGCACATAAACATGGTAAAAAAATAATATTACATTCATGCGGTAACCTTGCCGCCATAATGCCGGATATTGTCGCATGCGGATATGACGGAAAACATTCGTATGAAGATAATATTATCCCCGGAATAATTGATTTGCATAATGAATATGGCAAGAAGATAGCTTTGCTGGGTGGCGTGGATGTTGATTTTTTATGCCGCGCGTCAGAAAAACAGATACGACAACGGGTGCGTGATTATATTGACGCCATGGCACCTGATGGTGGTTACTGTTTGGGTAGTGGCAACAGCATACCGGATTATGTACCAATTGAAAGTTATTGGGCAATGCTGGATGAAGGGTTAAAATATGGCAGATAAAGTTAAAGTAATCACCAACCATTTAGGTTACCGCAATGGTCATGGTAAAAAACATGTTTTAGTTACAGACGTGCCTGATGCGCACAGTATATTTGGCGATTCATTATTTACTGTTTTTGAACAGAATAATTTTTCAAAATACGGCCTTAATGACCCACGACAGATACCGTTTACTCACCGCGCATCGCTGAAACGCGTTCACACAGACTTTGGCACCTGGTTAAAGGGTGATTTCTCTCACATCAGCGAAAATGGCATTTATCAGGCATATTGCGGCAACGAACCGGGACCATTATTTGCCATTCGCGATGATGTATGGTGCCGGATAATCCCGGAATGTATCAGGTATTTTCAGGTGCAGAGTTGTGGTCGTAATGTACCGGGATGGCATGATGCCTGTCATTTGGACGACGGGTATATTCATGAAACAAACAAATACATCAATGCTGCCGGGGGTTGGCATGACGCCGGTGATTTTCGTAAATGGGCAACATCCACCGCGTTAAATGCCATATCATTGCTTGTAGGACATCGTTTATGGAATGGGCGTGAAGAAAAGATAGGGGTAACACCGGGATTATTTTTGGATGAGGCAATGCAGGGGGTATATTATTTCCTTGGCATACAAGATGAAGAGATCGGCGCGCTTTACCAGAATATTGGCGGTGGGCAAGATATACCCCATGACAATCTTGATTGCCGATTCACCGATAACATAAAACAAAGCGGCGATGAACGCCATATCTGGTTGGGATGGGCCGGACCAGCAGCCAAGTTTACCACCCTTTTTGCGCTCTACGCCAATGCTTTAAAAGAAAAAGATTCGGATTTAGCAGAACAATGTTATACCGCCGCGATAGACTCGGTACGGTTTGATGAAAGTACCAATGAACAAACTGCTGACGCGTTGCAATGGCGCGCCTGGGGTTATCTGGAATTATGGCGGTTCACCGGTAATAATGACAATCTTGAACTTGCTGTTAACGCAATAAACTCCCTGATAGATTTACAGGTCGTAAATCATATCGGTGGACAGAAAATAACCCGGGGATTTTTTCTCAGTGAAGCCAGCAGAGACGATTACCACCGCAAACACACAGGAACCGGATATCAAATATGGGTGATTGCAGAGTTTATTGACGCTTTACCACATCACAAGGATGTTAATAAATGGCGGGACGCGATATCTATGTGGGTTGATGATTACGCGTTAGTATTCGCTAATAGAAATCCATTTGGATTACTGCCATACAGCATTTACCCGGAACCATCACCGGACCATCCCCATCATACTTACCGACAAATTGGTGATAAATTGTATTTCCGTTATTTTACCGCGGCAGACAAATTCGGCACCAATGCCCGTTGCAGCCTGGATGCCGTCGCTTTATCTGCCGCATCACGTGTTCTCTGTCGTCCGGAATTAATGGATAACGCATATCAGTTGATAGAATGGACCATTGGTAACAATCCTTATCAGATATCAACAATGAATGGGGTAGGCCTAAATCAACCATGTGCGTTGTCATTTCAAATGGGCAATATACCGGGGGGAGTGACTATGGGAATCTTTGGTGACGAAGATGATATGCCGTGGTATCCACACCCGTGGGCATGCACAGATGAATATTACGGATATCAGACCAGCCATTTCACATGGGCGTTATTAGCATTGCAGGCAACGCAATATTAATACAGGCAATTGCAAAACCTATCTAAATTGTAGGGAATGCCGTCCCCGGCATTCCGAAAATAAAAAGGAATAAAAAATGAAAGTAGCATTACAAAACCAGGTAGCTATCGTTACCGGTGGGTCAAAAGGATACGGTGCAGGTATAGCCCGGCAATTAAAAGAGTGTGGCGCGCGCGTCTGGATTACCGGACGCGATGAAACAGCGTTAAATGCCACTGCTAAAGAAATTGGCGTTAACGCGGTATGTGCAGATGCCACTGTGCCGGCAGATTGGGATAAATTATTTAATATAGTGTTGGGTGAAACCGGACGTATTGATATATTGGTTAATAATGCCGGTGCAGGATTGAAAATAGCACCTTTTGAAGAACAAACTGATGAGTCACTGGAAGCAATAGTCGCATTAAATCTTACCTCAGCAATGTATGGGTGGCGCCGTGTAGCACCTGTCATGAAAAAACAAAATACAGGCGTAATAATTAATATCTCCAGCGGTTGCGCTATTCATGCCTGGCCCGGTTGGGGTGCTTATTCTGGTGCAAAAGCGGGACTTAACCAGGCTTCACATTCACTTTATACTGAGTTACGCCCGTATGGCATACGTGTTACCACCATCACACCATATTGGGGTGCCACCGATTTCGTAACTGCCGCCGGCATCACCGGGCATCCCGCCGGAGAAGGTGAAATACGCGCCAAATGCATGCAACCGGAAGAAATGGGTAATCTGGTTGTACAAATATGCGAATTGCCGGCCCATCTGGTAATTCCGGATTTAACAGTGCAACCAATGATCCAGGAAATTGTCCCCATGTAATAAAACTTTTAATTAAAACCTGTAAAGACTATCGGCAATTATTAGACTTGCCCACATATACCCCACCATTTCTGACGGTGATTAGCATGGCGCGAATATTTCATGTGGGCACAACCTATAATCCCAGTGACTCTTCAGCAACAGGCACAGCTATCAAATGCACATGATTCGACATTAAACAATAACCCCAGATATCAACGCCATACCGCCGGCAATAATCCTGCATAATCGCCAGATATTCATCACGATCTTCTGCAGAAAAAAAACATCATCACGACGATTACCGCGATGAGTTATTTGGTGTAAAATACCGGGAACCACTACACGAGCAAAACGAGGTATAAGCACCACCATACTGATTTATTTATACCGCATTTTATATTAATAAATTACCTGCTCTGTATAAATGTATTTTTCTGTATTTCTTTCCTGAAAATAGGTTCAAATAGAGGACGTAATTCTATCGCTCCAGCTATAGAAAGATGTTGTTTATCGGAATAAAGAGATTTTCCGTTTTTTTCAACACGATATGTATTATCAGAACCCATAAATAAATATGTTGGATCAAGAATGTTAACGCGAGTAAACTTAGTTGATAATCCGTTAAAAATTTGATTTTGAATATTATTTGCTTCTTTGTATTTAATTTTTGGTATCCCAATTTTCTCGGGAATACTATGATGGTAAACAACAGATGATGCTAAAATAAAAGGCACATCCCAATCTGATTCTGGGACTTGTCTCATTATCCATATTTTTACATCCGAATCTTTAAATGCATTTATTGTGTTAATAAGACAACTTCTCGTAATTTCTGTATTATCATGGTCATCATTTAAAACATAATCACTCCATTTTCCCACCATCATGACATTTTTAACATGATTCTTATTAATATAATTCACAACTGCATTGTTATATGGAATACAATCTTGTTTTAAGGATGTTTCATATGAGCATTTATATCATATAAGTGGCATTGTTGATGAATGCGTTGCAGCTAAACCACGAATTGAATATTCTTTACAAAGAATATCAATAATTGGCATAACAGCCATAGCATGACTATCTCCCCATACAAAAATATCAACAGGGAGAGACTTGTCTTTTAACCCTATCTCAATAAAGTTTCCTGTAAGAGCATCCTTCAATATCAATTGATTAAGAAATGCTCGGTCTGTACTCCCTTTTTCATATTGGAGTGCAGATGTTGGAAATCTTGCTGGAAAACCTTGGAATTTTTTAATTGATATACTTGCAAATAATAAGATTACAGTGGCAATACCTGCAAATGTGAAAATCTGTAGAGTACTTTTAAAGAGAATACGTTTACGAAACGGAGTTTCTACAAATTTCCAGGATAATATGGCAATGAGCATGCTAACTATCAACATTAATATACGAATTATTGGCGGATTTGAAATTGGCATATAATATTTAGCGATAACAAGAATCGGCCAGTGCCAAAGATAAAGTGAATAGGAAATTAAACCAATAAAAACAATAGGACGCAAAGTTAGAAATTTTCCAACTTCAGTTAAATTGTTGTTGTTTGACCATATCACTAAAGCAGTGCCAATACATGGCAAAAGTGCTGAAATTCCTGGAAATTTTGTTGTATTATTATATAAAAGCATTGAACATAAGATCGCTATAAAACCACCCCAGCTCAAGATTTCTGTTACATGTGGTTTGGTTATCTGTTTCTCTGGAATTGATGCAAGAAATGAACCTATTAAAAGTTCCCATGTGCGCGATGGTAAAAGATAAAAACATGATCCGGGATATTTGTAACTCCAGTATACACTGATGAAAAATGAAAAACTGCTAAGTAAAATAATAACAGGAATTAGATGTTTTCGAGAATATTTATATATAGCAATTAACATCAATGGGAATATCAAATAGAACTGTTCTTCTACCGCGAGAGACCACGTATGAATAAGAGGTAGTTTATCAACATTCGGAGCGAAATAATTAATCTCGCGATAGAAAAAGATATTAGATACTAACATCATTTGTGCTGTTACAGATTTTGCAAGATTGTTAAAATCATTAGGAAGAAACAAAAACCATCCGATAATAAGGCATGACAAAATAATAACTAAAAGAGCTGGAAGAATGCGAACTATTCGGCGTTCCCAGAAATTAATAATCTTAAAATTATCATTGTTGAGATCTTTAAGTATAAGACTGGTGATGAGATAACCTGATATAACAAAGAATATATCAACACCGACATAACCTCCTGAAATACCGATATTCGCATGATACAATAAAACAGCTATAACTGCGATGGCTCTAAGTCCATCAATATATGCCCGATATCTTAATGAATTACTGGTCAATAAACTCAATATATATTACTCATCGTATTTTGCAAGAATAATTTAACGATATTATTAAAAATTAAAATACCATTAAATATTCTGAATAAATCTTAACAAGATGACTAAATTTAGTCAAGGGACAAATTATAAGGCTGGCTGTTGTATATTAATTCAGAAAATACAGTGACAGGTCATCTATTAATTGATTTCTTTGGTTTTCTTCCTGCGGGCTGGCGGGTTAAACACAGTCCGATTTGTTGTTCAAGAGTTGCAACAAACTCTGGTGAGCCAGTAGGCCAGCCGGTATGGGTATTTGTACGAATCACTGGGACCGCAGTCTTCCTAAAACGAAGGAATTATGCTCTTACAGAGCGTAGAAATTTATTTGTAAACTTACCCAGTGGCGTTGCCGTGGGCTATGGAATTGACTGTCTTAGGAATTAATGAACGTAAATAAACAATCGGAATCAGATATACACAGCGACAGGTTATATATTAATTAGTTTCTACTCGACTTTTATCTCTATTACATCACCTGCAGACAGCTTTATTGTTTCGGTGAATATGACTGTATTGGCTTCGCGTTTAGCGGCTTTGCCGTTTACAGTTATATTTCCGACGGGTAGACTGGCTAATTCAAGGCGATTGAGTTGCTGACTGCCGTTTTTTACCGTCAGAGTAAACTTTCCACTGGTGATGTTATGCTGATAGATGCCCCAACCAGTATTGGTAGACCAGTAAGTGGTGTAGTTATCCGCGTTAATATTCTGTGTAAAAGAGAGTGCGGTAGTGGGTTTGTAGCAGGTTAAACAATCATTATTCAAATTAACTGAATACGATGTCATCGTCCGGAGAGTTTCGTTAGTCTCTTCTTTCTCGGTTCCTTGATAGGTTTTCCAGGCTTTTTCAGCTAATGTTGGACGGAATAGATCAATGGCACCGGTAATAGACAGGCGAAAACCTTTATTGTTGTAGTGTTTTAATTCTCCCGTAAAAGGTTTTTTAGTGACCATGTAAACGCCAGTTGCGAGTTTGAGGACGCCGAATATGAGACGGTGACGTCGGTCCTGCTTTGCTAATCTGACCAACGCATCGCGTGCAGCATTTTCGCGTGCGGCAGCATCGCCAGCGTGTAATTCATTATAAGCAAGCTGTGCCGCAGTGGGACGACCGCTGATCATACCACTGACGCGCCAAACTCTATCGCCGAAGGAATAAACAGTGAGTCCGGTGTAGAGCGTACCGGCAATGACATCGCCGCCGTGATTATTGTTGAACATATTGCTGTCCATGTCGGCAATATCGATTCCACCTTTTACCAACAGCAACGAATTTATTACTAAGGTTCCGGTTCGCCGTCGCCCTTCGTGTTCCACGACAGTGGCCAAGCCGGCTTCCGCGGAGTTTTTTAAGGGATGTATTAGATAATGATCCTCTTCGGATACAGCCAATGCCGGTGGCGACAATGCCCACGTTACGTTTATCATTAATAGCGTTGCCAGCATAATACCAACCGGTCGAAATTTCAACATACCTACATTTTTCCTTCGTTCTGACCATGCATAATATACATATATACAGCATATACAGAAACAGGTTATGTATTAACCTGTCCCTTTGATTTTCTTCCTGTTGGCTGCCGGGTTAAACATCGTCCGATTTGTTGTTCAAGGGTAGCGACAAACTCTGGTGAGCCTGTGGGCTAACCGGTATGGGTATTGGTATTGGTACGAATCTGCGCTATTTCATGCAAGTCATCATCACCTGTCAACCATTTACCCCAGGATGTACCGGGATAAACACCAGTATTTAACGGACATTGGGTTAATAACCATAGCATTCAAAATATCTTTTTTAATTCTTTTATCTATTAATTCCATAGCCCACGGCAACGCCGCTGGGACTTGATATCACCACAAGATTACGCTCTGTAAGAGCAATATTCCTAAAACGAAGGAATTATGCTCTTACAGAGCGTAGTAATTTATTTGTAAACTTACCCAGCGGCGTTGCCATCACACTTATACACATTTATTTAATTCATTGTGTAAACAATGAGTTTGACTTTGTTAGGAGTCGGATGTTTATAGAAAAAGTCTCGAAATATAGATTACGACCCCAGAGTGGGTCGGATGTAAGGTGGCAGTGACCATCTAT
>CAZNLA010000068.1:0-15438 GCA_964573385.1 uncultured bacterium | reverse complement strand
AGCATACGCAGTGAGAAGGAATGACAATGAATCCACAGCCGAGGCCCGTTGCCTGAGCAGGAAGAATGTGTGCAGTATGAAGATACTCATATTGGCATCAGCGTTGGTCCTTATCAGTTTTCTTCGTGAAGTCACGCAATACCGTATATTTCATTTTATATTTTGGGAATTAAAGCAAAAAAGAGAGTTTTTTAAGAAATTTTACCATACGAGTATTCCTCGAAAATCATAAACCCGAACTTTAACCTGCTGATTAACTGACACCTTGTTAACCAACCGGTATCCTCTCTCCGACTGGCAGAGATAAAAGGTCGGTAAAGAGATTTAAATTAGCAAAATGTCATCGATGGACTTCTCTATTAATGACATTACATCTCATCTCTGACAGAGATAATTGTGTGGATTTGAGAGTAGAATTGCTAAAAAAAACGCCATCGGAAGGTATCCGTGGCGCGTTAACTGTGCGGTTGATATTTAGTTATAGTTTAAAAAGTATGGCTCCTGAGGACATAGTTGTTTGTAATGAGAGATAATAGACAAAGTAGAGAGAACTCTCTCTTTTTTCAAAAATAGAAAAATGCGATTTTTTGCTGGTTTTCTTATTTAACAAGTAGAGAGAATTGCAATGGTTACTAAGTTATTATCAAACAAAACAACCAATGGTATTATAATCAAATAGTATTAAAATCTCGCATCGTCACTAAAAATCACCTCAAATAACACCAGATGATTTTTTGAAGTCGACAACCAGCTCATTTAGGCTCTCTACAGAAATTCGCCAGTCGTATGGTGGCATCAGCACGTGAAACCGGGTGTAATTCCAGTTGCCCGTCGACAGACAGATCGGCGCCTGTATGGAGTCGATCATTATCAAACGAGACATGTATATTTCGTCTCTATAATTTAGAAATAGTATAGGTTTTTGAATAGCCAGTAGAAGTATGGAATTACTTCTCGGAATAAATTATAACAGCTTCTTTACACCTGACATAAGTGGCAACAGCACCTTTATCACCAACAGGAATTGTAGCAATACCTTCGTCATTGCTGTACAGCAACCACTCATTTATTTTTTCAACAGACACCATATTTAATTCTTTTTTACCATTAGCCGTTAACACTTTTACTTTTCCGGTTATGCTTCCTATTTGCATTAAATCCACACACGATACTTTTATCCCATTATCAATTGTTACACAATTTTCAAGCGGTTTGGTGCCAAGGATTGATATGCCATTATCAGCATATATATATTTCCCTTTAAACTTATCTGCAACTATTGCCGCGCTTCTGCCTTTTGTCATCACCGGGTTTGGTTCTCCGGTCAAAAAATCAACACCTTTTAATGTTAATGGTTCCGCGTCACTTCCGGTAGACACGGCCGCAGTGATACCATTAACTTTCATAATTTTCATCCCAGGTGTACCATCAAATGCCACACCAATTTTTTCATGATTTAACAGCGCATTAATTTTATCCCGACTATCATTATTCGGTGACAAGTCAAATACTACGCCACCCTGATAACCATCGCCTTTCCAATACACCAAAGTAGCTTCGTCTGTTGTACCTGTTATTGCACGTGCCGAACCTGAAACTTTATAACTTTTCCCATTACAGACAACATCTTTTTCCCACGGCCAACGATTATTTAAATTGGTTGTCATATCATCAGGCGTATTTACTTTATTTTTAATATCGACAGATAACGCGCCGCGAATATACAACGCATACGGTTTATCTTTAACCCATTTTGTAATGGTGGTAATCGTTGAATCAGATAATGGTGATGTATCCATACCAATAATGCCGATTACGCTGTATTTTGATATATCAATTGCAGTAATGTTATTTATTTGATACTGAATATCATAACTGTTGCACCAGTCTATCTGCCGTATCCTGCGATTTGGGGTAACCCAAAGGAATGGCGTTTTCATATTGGGACGCGGTAAATCCGAGAGTATACGGGTGATATTATACAAGTTCTGTTGTTCAAATATAAAACTGTTTCGAAGTGATTTTTTCTCGTTATCAACACGGGTTTTTATTGCGGTGACATCAATTTCCGGCTTTTCCGGCTTATTTTCCGGGTCATCATCCTCGGGTTTAATGACAGATGCTGCTTTTTTATAGATATCGAATACCCCGGAAAATACTGTTTCAATTCCCGCATCCAAAACCGGTGTGCTGATATCTTCCATCCAGACATATTTTCCATAAGCGTCAAATCCACCCTTGCTGGTAGGTGGTTCAAACAGATATGCCTCAAAAAAGCCATTCTGCGCACCTGCCATCCATGCGCATACAGAATCCGCGTATCCCAGACAATTTCGACGAAGTATCGGTTTTTCCGGCAATTTTAATTTATAATTCAACTGTCGTAACCCGTTATATTCTCCATCTCCCATACTTAACCATATTAACGGCCTATCAGGCCATACGGTGTTATATCGTCGAATCATGGCGTAGCGTTCATTATTTGATGTTTCGTAATAATAGGCACCGGCGAAATCGAACTTCCATTCTTTTTCCTGCGGTTTCAGCACATCCTGGTCTGTCATGAATGTGCCAACCTTAAAACCTGGACGCAACTTGCCAAAATAAAGATGCACAAAGTCATAAAGTTCATTAAATCCGTCAATTGCTACCTGTTGCTCCCAATATTCCCATGCTTTTTGCTGGGCAGGTGTTAATTTTAGCTTGTCACCATTAATGGTACTCGGGTCAATTTTCGCGTCCAGACAAAACGCGCGCCATCCCAATCTCCAGGTATTTTCATTGTTGTGCCCGGCATACATGGTTTCCTCGCCGATAACCACGCCATCTATCCATCTCCAATCTTTCAAACCATCACGAAGTGCCTGCCAGCTTAAATCTTCCCATGCTGGCTCAAGCAATATCTGGCTTGGATTTGGTGCGGTTTTAACCCGATAATAAAAAACTTTGCCATTCTCCGATGCTTTTTTTGCGGCGTCATCAATATTCTCGGCGGAAAGACAATAATAAAATTGAAATGGCGATTCCACAACTCCGCTTGAACTGCCTGTCATACCCGCATAGGTTTGTTGTGAATCCATTTTATTTGCGCTTTTTTGCGGCGTCTGAACCTCTTTACCTTCCGCAATCGCAATAGCATCAACAAGATACAATTTCCCCGCCGGATCAGTTTCATCATTCATCGCAACATGCAACGCATCAGCACCAATCAGTTTTGCCACCTTTGGCGCTAATGTGCAGGCATGGAATCTTACCCAATAATATGGGTCAGATAGTGCATCTTTCACTATTGGCGCGGCCTTTTCCGGATTAAGTTTAAGTAAAATCCCGATGGCTTGCGCACGGATATGAGATTTTGCGTTTGATACCGCGATATCCGACAAGAGATCTATTGCCCATGGCGCCGTATTCTTTCCCAATGAATCAACTATTTTTCTGCGTATATAAGTTGACTCAATATTAACCAAAAACAATGTTCTTTCTTTTTCTGTTACAGGTATAAATTGTTCTGCTTGTTGGCGCGCCATTTCCGCTATTGGTTCGTAAGGATTATTTGCGAGTTTTACTAACATTGACTTCGCGTCATTTTTCATCAACTCAATATGTTTTAACGCTTCAATGACAATTAATGGATTATCGTCGTTAAATAAACTTTTTATTGTTTGGATATCAATGGCTTTTAATTGTATTAACGATTCCATTGCGCTAATCTTTATTGCAGAATCAGAATTATTGAGAAAAGATTGCAATGTTTGAATATCTTTCTCATTACCTAATTGAGTAATAACATGAATCGCTGTAATATTTCCGGGATTCATTTTTAATATTTCCCGGGCCTGAATTATAAGTTGTGTTTTTATTTCCGGGGTTATATCTTTATTTGCCCCATTATTCCAAAGGGCCGCCAATGCTTCAAAAGCGACACCGGCATCATCATCTTTTAGCAATGAGCGTAATGTATCTTTCGCAGTTATTGATTCACCATATTGCCCGAGTGCGTATGCAGTAGCAATTCGCGCGGCAATATCATCATGTTTGGCTATTCGCTGTATCCATGGCAGTGCTTTAATTGATCGTAGATTTCCCAGTGCGCGCACAGCACCAATACATTGTCCAATAGTTCCGGGTGGTTTTAACAATCCCGTCAGTGAATTATCATTCCCCGGTGCCTGGTCACCCACATCATCTGCTGTTTCTCTGGCGTCAAGTTGTTTCACGAATGCTATCAGATCATCTTCAATCTTTGCTTTCTCAAGTATATTAATGCGCAGAAACTCCATCGCCAAAGGTTCATTTTTTGTGCCTAATGCCTGTATCATTGCCGCCCGTGCCTTGGTTAATTGCAGGCTGATATTATCAGTTTTTCTTTTGTCTGTTGTCAGTTGAATCCCGGCTTCCAGCAATGAACGAATCAGAACAGGATTTCCCTTCATACTTTCCACATATGGACTAAGTATTTTAAATTGCGCTTCTCCATTACTGTTAACCCAATCGCCCCGCATTCGTCTTGCCAAATATGCTGACTCAAAGGTGTCATCGCTAATCGTTGCCAACGGCATAAGCCGTGCCGCGGTATCGTCATTAAGTTTAAGTTCTTTAGAAATAAATGGTGCACTTGCAATTGCAAGTGATTTTGTAGTGGTATTTTTTTTAATTGGCACAGTAATATCGCGTTTCCCGGTTGGCGAATATATTGTGCATGTGAATAATTTACCGTCTGAACTAAAGTCAATAAAATAATCAACAGGCAAAAATGAAGTAAAAGATGTGAAGAATCTCTCTGGTTGCGTTTTTCGCTTGCTGCCACGCACCTCACCCAAAACCGCTGCTACCCACCCCTCATCCGCAACCTGAATATCAGTAACATTCTCAAACGCATCCCGCAAATGCAATGACAATACCGTCTGAATACGCATATCATCATCAGGCCTTTTAACAGTCCACTGTGCCGGAGGAAAAGCGACTTTAATCACTACCGCTTGCGATAATGCAAAAGATAGCAGGAAAATGGCAAATATTATGATGTAATTATAATTACGAGACATAATTCACTCCTTTATTAAGACACCTGGCTATGAGAAGTGTTGTTGAATAATCAGATATCGAATATTCAACTGCTTAATAAAAATTGAAAAAATATTTTACTTTAACTGAGTATTTGTTAACGTTAACTATGGTAATAGTTTAGCACTGTTTTAAGCAAATAGTAAAGAATTAAATCAAATGTTGTATTAATTATTTGAAATATTTCGCAAAATATCAAAAGCCGGTTCAACATCCCTTGCGTTTATAAGGTGGTAAACTATTATTGAAGGATTAATTTCGCGGGGTGTTGTGTTGTTTTGCAGACTTAATGCGGCGGTGGCACCGGCAGCCTGACCGGTAGAGATACAGGTTTGCTGAATGCGAAGACTGCCCTGCGCGAGGTAACCTGATGATATACACCGGCCGGCAACCAAAAGATTGTCTATGCCGGACGCGACCAGGCATCCATATGGGATATCAAAATAATCACCGGATGCTATTTTCTTATTATGCGCGATATTGGCTTCGCTTTTACTGTGAAACCATCGTTCCGGCAGGGGATATTCATCATCCGGCGGGTGAATATCAAACTCCCATGATGATCGTGCAATGCTTACAGGAGATTTAACCAAATTCCAGGCGTCATCATCATTTATGCGATCAATTCCCTGTACAATACGCGATGTCCTAACTCCGAGTTCAGTCGCAGATTCCACCAAATAATGTCCATCAGTAAATGAATCCGATTGGTTCCATATTTCCTGTTGCATATCACGAATAGCATTGGATACCGCTATAGAATCCAACGGGTCAACAAATTTTCTGTCCACGCGGCCCAGACGTTCCGGTAATTTCGCCAGCGTTGCCGGAGATCCCGGTATCGGCCCGTCAGAAGAACCCGGAGCAGTGTAACCACCCCAACGCCGAACCAATGATACCGCCTGGGGCCATGGTTTACCCGTTACACCAATATCCCATTTGACCCCGGCATCATGACAAACAACTGCGTCACCGGTGGCGTCCACCACACATTTTGCCTTTATCACCTGTAATCCCGCCCGGGAATGTATAATCAATCCGGTAATTGTATTATTCTCAACGCACGCGCCGCAAAAATGAGCCATCAATAAAACATCCGCGCCGGATTCAGTTATCAATTCATCCCATACCCGTTTAACGCCTTCCGGCGACACTGATGACCGCAGCCATTCACGTCCCGGATACATTGCAACCTGCGAGGGAATAAGCGGCGCTATCGAGTCATATTTCAACAATCGCGATGCCCATTCATGCCATATCCCCTGAAAATCAATCCCATTAGTTGATAAAATCACCGCCACCAATTGCGCCACTGTTGCTCCACCAAAATATCCATATTTTTCAACCAGCAATGTCTTTGCTCCACAACGCGCAGATTCAATTGCAACAGCACATCCGGCAGGACCGCCGCCACAGACGACGACATCATATTCAGCCAGTACAGGAATCGATTTTTTTATTTCGTAATTCATATTCATACCCCGTAATATTAAACTTACCCGAAATAGACGATTAGAAAATTCGCACAAGGTAACTTCGACAGGATTAGTGACCGGTCACTGAGCCTGTCGAAGCGACCATTTCTAAGGCATTATTCTTTCTTTCAATAATTTATCATCAGGCACATCATTTAATATCGTCTGACGAATATCCACCGGGTCTATACCACGTAATGCTTTTTTTTCATTGACTGCCATTGCCGCGGCAATACCGGTGGCTTGTCCCATTTTACAACAGGTTACCATAATTCTGGCAGAAGATAACGCGATGCGGGTCGCGGAAAAACAGCGTCCTGCAACCTGTAAATTTTCTATACCTTTAACTAACAGGCTGCGGTACGGTATGTGATACGGGGGTAAACTTCTCTTTTCCAGCGAAGATGAATCCAGCGGAAAACAGCCATAAGCGACGGCGTCATCAAACCGCTTTCCATTTATTAAATCATCTTCATTTAATACGTAATCTCCAACAATACGCACACTATCCCGTAACCCAAACATAGGCGCTGAATACGCGAAAACAGTATCTTTACCTGCATCTTTTTGTTGAAAATCTCTTACTATTTCCGGTATACGTTTGCGAAATGCCCTGCCGGCGTCAGAATATCCCTGACCGGTTGAAGTGTCAAAATCCCCGCCAGGCCAGAACATTTTCAACCCAATTCTATCCGGTTCGTCCCATACACTGTATCTCATTGGCAGATTATTTTCCGCGTAATCCCGCAATAACTGAACAGTTGAACCTGCTGATTTTTGCACAAATATCATATGACTTGGCGGAATTGATTGCGGGTGCCCTGTATCCGGCGGTAACACTTCCGCACCTGCGTGACGACTGAGAATACCATCACCGGTAGCGTCAATAAACTGTTTAGCCGTTGCCGTTTGGCATAACGACCGATTATGCAGCACAACAGATTTAATAGCGCCATTCACCACATCAGCACCGATAACATTAGTGGCAAACAGCAAATCAACCCCATAATATTCCGCCAATTCCTGCAAAACTATCGGTAATACATTATGATTAAAAGTGTGGTTGTAAAATGGATGAGAATTCTTTATATGCCAACCGTTTTCTTCTCCGATTGCTTTATAAAACTTCAACCCGGAGTAAATATCGTCAAATATTTTCCCTTGCCCGTATGGCAATGTATCATCACCAAAACAAAAATTTCCAACACCACCGGATGTACCAAGGCCACCAAGAACTTCAAGCCGTTCCACTAATAATACGCGCGCACCATTTCGCGCGGCGGAACAAGCAGCACTGACACCGGCTATGCCACCGCCGCAGACAATGACATCGTATTCCGTTATATTTTTATTTATCATGATTACCTGAATTAAAAAGCTGGTTCAACATCACGTGATACAGCGAGATGATTAACGACTATTGCCGGATTTATTTCCCGTGGCGTTATATTGTTTTGCAGGCTCAGTGCGGCGGCAGCACCGGCAGCCTGACCGGTGGACTGGCAGGTTTGTTGTATGCGCAGCGATGCCTGTGCCTGTTGTTCTGCTGACAAACAACGTCCAGCTACTAACAAATTGTCGATACCTGTCGCTATTATTGAACCTAAACGAATATCGAAATAATCACCATTAATAATTTTTTCTTTTCTCACCTGATATTCCTGTGATTCGCGGTCAACCGCCGGCGAGGTATAACTATCTGCCGGCCAAATATCAATGTCCCAGGAACTTCGGGCTATTCCATCAGCATATTTATTAAACTGCAACACATCATCCGCCGTGGCAGTGGTACAACCTGTAATTCTTCTACTGTCACGCAACCCTATATGTATATTGGTATCAAGTAAATAAGCGTTTTCATAACCCGGAGCATATTTTTTTAATGCGTCGGCACATTGCCATGCCTGTTGACGACCTTCACGTTCCGCCCGGGTAATATCCCAAGGGTCAAGCGGGTTCACCTTTAAAACACGACTGGAAAAGACATTCATTTCTGTACGGTATGGCGCCACACTGTTATGAACAGAATTGGCCATTCCATAATAAACCACACGGCCATTAATAATTACCGGTGAATCATATTCACCCCGCGCGGTTGCTTCCTCAATTAACTTTCGGGCGGTATCAATATTATCAGCAGTAAAGCCATTTTCAGGCCATTTCACATTCCCCATGCGAAAGACTTTTGTTAATGACTGCCCCCATTTACTGTCGCCATTTCCCTGTTGCCATGGCACCCCGGCAGCGGCACAAACTATGCCATCAGCAGTACAATCGATAACTCGTTTTGCATACACCGCCTGACGGCCAGCTTTTGTCTCAATAACTACGCCGCCGCATACACCATTATCAACTATAGCGTCAGAACACCATGCATGCAGCAATTGCTTTACTCCTGCAGTTGTTAATAAATCGTCCCACGCGAATTTTACTACTTCCGGGTCTACCCCGCCGCGCAGCAATGGCGGATTGCCTGCTAACTTACATGCTCCCCCGCGGTTTTGCACCGCTCTAAACCATTCATGCCAAATACCCTGAAAATCAACTCCATTAGTACTGAGAATATGACCAACTAATTGCGAAACAGTGGCACCGCCTAAAAAACCATCTTTTTCAATCAACAGCGTATCAGCCCCCAAACGTGCGGACTCAATCGCTGCCGCACACCCGGCGGCACCGCCACCACAGACAATCACATCAAAATGTCCCAATACAGGTATGTTCCTGGTAGGTTCAACATATCTATTTGTCATTAATTAACTCCAATTTCGATGGATATGCCAATATACAGCACTTCCCACCACAGTCAGGGCATTTATCAGAATACTGGTCAGTAAAAGTGCCATCAGGATCAGCAGGATGAGTAGAATATACCACCACCATTCCTTCGTCAGTGAAGCAAATTGATGGATAAATATTTTGGCGGTCTTTCAGCAATACACCGGATTCATCCACCAGAACAGGTTCATCCCAGGTTTGTCCGCCATCTGCGGATACAGAATAACACAATGGTGTCCGCGGGAAAAACGCACCCGGGCCAAGCGGGGTGGTATGATTATAAAATACTATAAGGCGGCCATCCGGCAGAGTTTTTAATGTAAGCGAGGAGCATGCAGCGGTCAGTGTTGTCGGTTGGGATGCTGACCAGGTTTCACCGCCGTCATCCGACCATGACGCAAATTTGCATCCGCTGCCGGTACGTGCCAGCATCAGCAAACGACCATCAGCAAGTTCCGCAACACAAGGTTCTGCCATACCGCGGGCATCTTCTACATCAGCAGGTTTACTTGAACGCTGCCAGGTTTCACCTGCATCATCGCTAAAAAAACACAACCCAAGATTGCGATCGCCTTCGTATGTCCCCATTCCCTGTGGCATGTGGGATACTGGCACCACCAGACGACCATTTTTCATCTGAATCATGCGGTCATTCATTACATACCATACGCCTTCCGGTTCACCGATAGTTCGCGCCGGAGACCATGTTTCGCCTTGATCATCAGAAAAACTTATCACCGGCAATCCACCGCCATGCAGTCCTTCCACATGTCGATGTGCCAGAAACGCCAGTCGTCCATCATGCAGACGCAAAAAAGTTATCCCACCATCGCTGATCATCCCGGAAAGTTTCCATTCCATCTTCATCCGGCCCTGCTCATGCCATGTGCGACCGCCGTCAGTACTTCGGTAAAACATGGGTACCGGGAACGTTGCCGCCAGTTGTTCGAAATTTGTAGGCGGTCGACCCCATGGAGCGGCCATAAGGATGTCGCCATTATCCAGACGAATGGTACCGGGTCCGATAAAACTGCGTTCAGCAGTATGGTGGATAAAAACCGATGGTTCTTTAATGTAAATCGCGCGTTTCATAATAATAGTCCTGTTTTTTCTTTTCATAATAACTTATAAATACAAATTACTGATGATAAAATCAGGCCACAATATTAAAAATCCGGCCAAGTTCATAAAATTATTAACTTAATAACTGAAGATTTTACAATCATCAGTTGTTTTCAACCCATTCCTTAACCGCCAAAAACCGTTCTAATGGTACTGGTATGCCATCAGCAAATAACGATAAGACAAAAGGCGATTCTTTAATGCGTGGTGTGATAACTTTATCAAGTGCTGCACTTACCTCATTAACAGGCATCGTATGGAAAATATCAGGGGTGAGAATCCCCATAATAATCAAATCATCACCCAGTATATCCAGGGCCTTTTCCCATAAGGTATCACCCAATGGCGGAGGAGTAAGCGCATGTATGCCATCAGTACCAGTCTCTTTTATCAATGGTAGCAAATCATTAACATGACCGCACATATGTAAAATCGCTGTTTTGCCTTTATTGTGCATCGCATCAACAAAAGCGCGTTGAGAAGGCATATTATATTCCTCATAAATTTTGGGTCCTATATAACGGGTACTGGTATTTTCAGCAAGAATGGCTACCGGGCAGGGATGTTCCGCTATTATTCCATAACGTTGCCTATTTTTATCATCAATTAACTTTATCAGTATCTTCATTTCATCCGGATAATCATCAAGCATATAATAAAACTCTTCTACTCCCATGACATTTTCAAGCAACCATGGAATAGCGGAAGGCATCGCGAAAATTGTAGTTATTCCGCTATCGCCAATGAGATTTTCTATTGATTCGTAAGCTTTTATTTCGTCAACAGGTTCATAATAATTTAATTCCCATCGTTTTATCATCAGTCGAATATCTGCTATGGTTTTTACCGGGAATTCCACCGGATGCCATGCCGGACTCATACGTGAAGTTAATTTTCCTTGCGAACATATGGTTTCAGTGACAAAATTGCCGGCATCATCTCTGCTGTTACGAGTTTCCACACCAGGCTGAATTAACCGTGCCCCTTCCAACTGCCACGGTAACCCCCACCCGCTTAAATCCACAGTGTCACATCCAAGATAATGGTTAAACTCCACCGGATTCATAGTGCGCAGGTTATCAGGTAAAATATTTATTGTATGTGAGTCGACCACGGTAGTCCATGTCAAACGTTCCGGCACTTGTTTATTACATATTTTATTTAAACATTCTCTACCAGTAATCATAACTTTTACCCCGATTAATTGTATTCATATGATGATTGATAAATTTATCTGTTAACCATTGTCAACCATGCTTCCGCCATTAACCAGTGTCCCTGAGCATTGGGATGGATACCGTCAAATGACCAGTATGCCGCAGGTGCTATTTTTAAAGCGTCAGCAAATACAGATTGAAATTCAACCAGAACTGCATTAAATTCATTCGCCAGACCACGAACAATTTTCGCGCGTTCCGGGACATCATTTAATGCCCATTCAGTCACAGTACCAGCATTCAGTAAAAAAGGCTCACATAACACTAATTTGACATCAGGCAGTTCTTTCCGGGTTTGAATTAAAAGTTCACGATATTCATTTTTAAATTCTGACAAAGGCAAAGCAACACAATTGTCAGAAATAATGCTGTCATTAACACCAACAAGTATGCTCAGTATATCCGGCTTTAAATCGATACAGTCCGCCTGCCAGCGACGGCGTAAGCCTTTTATACCTTCCCCGCTTACACCACGATTGGTAAACAACAGGTTGTCATGCGGACGGTTTGCCAATAATTGCGCCGCCACCATCATTGCATATCCTGCTCCAAGCTGATACGCGTTACACACTTCACCCGGCATACGAAAGGCATTTGTTATTGAATCACCCTGAAATAAAATATGGTTACCAGATTTTATCATTCTATAAATTCTCCCATCATGATTTTCTATTTTCAAAAAATATGTAAACCGTTATCGCTAACAGTAACGAATTCTAAATTACAGTTTTACAAAATGAATGTCAATACATTCTATTTATTCCGGTGTCTGCCCATAAAATGATGAATCATTTTTCTGGTTTAATTCTAATACCGGCCAACCATTTTCACGTATACTTTTTCCTGCGGCGCGTAAAGATTTTATATCTTCAGGATGTACCGAACCATCCGGCAACGGGCCAATATTCAATAATAAATTACAGTTATGTGTCGCCGCATGAATGAGTTTAACTTTTATCTCTTCACCACTTATATGTCTGGCATCGCTACAATATGCCCAGGATTTGTCCTGCATAGTCGCGCATATCTCGTTATGCTTATTTTTATTTTTCTCCCATGCCGCATCGGCAATCATTGCAGAACGTTCACCAAACATTTCACGTGCTTTATCTGACAATGAATGAAAACTATGTTCCGGTGTGGCAAAATCTTCCTCGCCTGTTGCCCCTTGCTTAAACGCCACTAATGTATGCGGTTGCAAAGAACGCGCTAATCTATATGTTTCGCTTACCGGCATAAAATCCGGTTGCGCATAATAAACCATTATCAAATCAAGCCATATCCCTGCCAATGGACCATACCCGGTAAGCAATTCTTTCAACGCCGCATGCACATAATCAACATATTCTAAAAAATCATCGGGATGTCTGAAGGTATACCGTGATTCCTGATATGGGTAATCGGGACGCGCCATACTAAAATATTCACGGGATAGAAACTTTGGGTGCCGCCAATTAAGCATGTAGGTGTAATAAGTAAAAAATCCTAATCCCTTTTTGTTGCATTGTTCTGCCATTTCGCTAACAAAATCACGTTTGCATGGCGAATTCATACTATTAAATGCCTCATTTCGCGAGTTCCACAGACAAAAACTATCATGATGACAGGTGACCAAATTAACATATTTCATTTCTGCTTCGCAAGCCAAATCAGTAATAAAATCCGCGTCAAAATTGTCGGGTTTAAATGAACCACTTAGCTTTTCATATTCAGAGACCGGAATTTTGTCATTAAACTGAACCCATTCACCTTTACCAAGCAACGAATACAATCCATAATGAATGAACATACCAAACCTGGCATTACGAAACCATTCAAGATTCGCTTTATGCGGATCTTGTTGCCATATATCTGAATATTGTAATAAATATGATGGTACTATATTTGCCATATTAAAACCTTTTAACTTTTTCATAATTGTTTCACACAATTTATGTTCATAAAATAAGTACTGACTTATAATACAACTTTATACTTTAACAGTCACATAAAGTCCGGTCTCTCAATCAGAAATAACTTCAATTAATTCCGAAAACTCACTCAAAATCAGCAATTTGCCGACGAAGGCTTTCAATTGATCTATTCAAATCATCCTGATTATTCAAAAGTTCCATACATACCTGCATCTGTTCGCGTACCCATGGATTTTTTTCTTCATCAAAGTTATTGGCTATATAAGAAATAACAGACTCATCATCATGACCACATCCCGACATTTCAGAACTGCAGCGAAACATGGCAATTATTCTGATTTTCTGTTCCATCTCTAACAAAGATTGGCTGACGGAATGAAGTTCATATGGCACTGGTAAATCATTACCGAGTAATAATTCATCTTTTACTATATTCGCCATTTCATCATGTCCGGCATCGTTTGGATGGACACGATCATCACCTATAATCATCATCCCATCAGCACATTTACGCCGCAATACCGTATGAAAATCTATCACTTTCAACTGACGTGAAATAGCTATTCCCCGCACCATTCCACCACAAATAGCAAGAGCATCATCAACACCATACAGATTTACGGCTGTATGGGATTCGTTATACTGGTCATAAGGCGTTGGTGTTAATAATACTACACGAATACCATCACTTAAAAGCCGCCTCACCAATGCGTCAGTATTCAGCAAAAAACGCTGCAGGCATTCATTACGACCAGTTATCATATCATCAGTTGGTGAACTAATATAGGCATCACGCCAGACATCATTCATGCCAAACATCACCATTGCTACTGTTGGTTTTACCGGGGCTATATCCCACTCATAACGTGTTATAGCCTGACCTGCACCGCCGCCAGGAATACCTAAATTGCGAAAATCACATTTCAATTCCGGGTATCGTACTATCAATTGTTCACGCAGATTAGTCCACCAATGTCCATTATAAGTAATACTATCGCCAATCATAGCAATAATATCGCCATCTTTAAAAAACAAACCGTTATCAGTTTTATTCATTTTATATCTTCCACAATATATATCGTCTCCGCCGGCACCCAATCGCCACTTGAAGTATCCTCATTAATAGATCTGGTCACAGCGTCAGGCCATGGTTCAACTTTACCGCTGATTACCGGGTCATCAGTTTTTTGCATCCAATCATTTAAACGACAACGCATTTCATTCAGTATATCAGAATAGCCAAGTTCTTTAGCACGATTGCATGCCTCATTCGGGTCAAACATCAGATCATACAATTCTTCTGTCGATTGTGATCGTCTCTGCCAATCGCAATTAGCAAGCAGAGTTCTGCTGACGCTTGAATCGCAATTTCCTAAAGGAGGAATGAACTGACTGAAACGGCGAATATAATTATAACGTTCAGTCCTGACTGAACGCATAATTTCCGGATATCCATGCCAATTAACCTCAGAATATACCGCGTCACGCACAGGTTTCTCATCATTTATCAGTGGCAGTACTGAAACGCCTTCCAGCCATTCCGGTGCCGGAATATCAGCAGCATCACAAATTGTCGGAAAAATATCCACATGACTAACCGGTGAATCTATCAACTTTCCACCGGAAAAACCTTCGGGGCCACGCATCATGAACATCACTCCGGTGCCATGTCCTGTCAGATTGCACTTCATAAATGGAGAAGCCAGACCGTGATCAGTTGTGATTATAACGATAGTATTATCTGCTAACCCGGTAACTTTTATTGCTGATAAAAGCTGCCCAATGCATTCATCCAACAAGTTAACTGCCACACGAAAATCCGCAAAATCTCTCCTTGTTTCCGGCGTATCCGGCAATGGCGCGGGCGGT
>CAZNLA010000067.1:0-15456 GCA_964573385.1 uncultured bacterium | reverse complement strand
CAAAATCTTGCGTCTCTACAATCACCCCCTGATTTTAATTGGAAACGTATGGGTGACGGTACCAGGTAGAGACGCAAAATCTTGCGTCTCTACAATCATCCACTGATTTTAATTGGAAACATATGGGTGGCGGTACCCGGTTTTTATTATTCTATTTTTGCTGTCCCCTGATAAATCGGGGTAATTCGGCTTTCGGTTGGTATATCACCGACTATTGATGTATTTCTGTTTGCCCAGTATGAACGCAGAATGGTTTTTGTTCCGGACGGGTCACCGTATAGGATGCCGAAATCTATGGGATATGTCTGACCGGTTTGTGGTTTAAATCCAATAGTTGTCAGTGGTATCGCAACTTCCAAGGTGTAACCATCCGGTGTGGTTTTCACTGCTATTTTTGCGTCTGTTAATATTGATACCCGTTCATATTCTTCGAATTGTCCGGGTGAAGTGAATTTTAATGGTGCCACGGGTCCGCCATCTGCTACTTTTTGATTAACTATTACCACAGGCTTACCCATGTAAGGCGCAAATAACAGGCGTAAATCACCTTTCCCAGCTTTTCTTTTAGGGTCAGCATCTGCAGTTGTGCATAATAAAATATCTGCTAAATCGCCGGTTTTAAATAAATATGGCCAGTCAGTACCACTATTAACGAAAGGTGAATCATCCGCCACCCGATACGCGATATACAGGAATTTATCGTCATAACCCGCAATCGCCTTGCCACCACGGCCTGGACCTGTTTGTATCGAGTTAGCTTTCGAGAAATCCCATTCATTCAGCAGAGCATCAACCTGTACCGGGGTTTGCATCTTATTAATAACTGTAGATGCTACGGTATTGCCGGTCATGGCCTGGTAATCAAAAAGGGATTTGGTGGAATTTTTGACATCTTCAGTTGTTATATCTATTGTCATTTTTGAACGTTTAATGGTATCCAAACCTTTTACTTCCCATATTCTGCCATCGCTATCGCCACCCATCAGATAAACTTTTTTTGTCTTCGGGTGCTGTAATATAAAACCGCCAAAACCTTCCGGATTAATATTATTAGAATCCTGTGGGTAACCGCGTCGATTATCATGGCAGAACTCATGGACAAAAAGACCATCTTCATTAAGCATATTATAGTTACCGTAATAACCATTTACTGTAACTAATTCACCACCTTTATCCGGTCCGGTTTGAACAAATCCTATAAATTTCTGTGCCCCTCTTATTTCTCCGGTCTTTGTCAGTGGCGCGTTTACATCCATACCTATACCTGCCTTAAACCGCCATAATCGTTTACCATCCGGTGTGTAACAGGCTATTCCATTCCGGCGCATATCATTGTTATAATATCCTTCATTCGTTTCCAATGTGTAGCATCTGGTTAAGGTATTATTCCAATTTACTCCGCCCCAAAGGTTCTCTTCCGGTTGAAATAATGGTTTCACTTCGTGGGGTTTATACCATATTGGTAAACCTTTTTGCCATTCTTTAATACCTACACGTGCGGTGCCAATTTCAAATGCTAGGTCGTTACCCATATTGGTACCCCAATTAGCGTCAATACCGCCACGTTTTTCAATAGATTCAATTTCGTTTGCCTGCATCGCGCCATCGCGGTTAAGGTCATACCAGTAACAACTCCATGCCCATGGGTTTGGTTTTTGTTGCACTGGCCAACCACCAGCACGTTCCATTGACGCGGCAGCAAATAATGGTGTTGCATGGTCGCCAATTAATTCCCATACACTGGTTGATGAAAATAAGAAGGTACGACCATTAAGGTGACGAACGCGAAGAGAATATCCCATAAATCCGTTGCCGGATACGGGTTGAATACTGTTATACCCCGGTCTGATGAAGGTAGAATCAAGTTTTGCGGTATGTTTTTCATAATCGACTATCCACCGGGTGTTGTGTATATAAACATATTCAGGTTTTTCCGGGTCGGCGGATAACCCCACCGAATATGCTGAACCGCCAAAATATTCCTTTACAAATTTACCTTGTTTACCATTTGGCAACCAGACACTGATACGTTTTGGCGACTGGTCCATTTCAGTTATCCATAATTGTCCTATTGTGTCAAAAGCCAATCCACCAGGTATAAACAATCCATTCTGATCAAACTTGCCAATGGCAGGACGACCACCGGGTTTACCCACTGTTCCGGCAATTTTGCCATCAGGATAACTATATACTTTTACTACATTTTCCGTTTTCCCCTGGTCCGAAATAAATATCTTCAAACCATCCGGTGACATAGTAAGGTCAAATGGATTAACCAATGCCGCCGCGAATAAGTTTTCTTTTGAGGATAAAGACGGGTTAACGCGGATAATTGTGCCATCCGCGGCAATCGTCAGCAGATATGATGTTCCCGGTACCACCGCTAACCCTTTGGTGCCTTCACCCACGGTAACGCTGTTGATAATTTTAGCCTGGTTTATCTGAATATTATATATTTTACCTTTTGCCAATGCGTAAAGATGACCATCGTTATATACAATATCGGTGACACCACCACCATCTATATCAAAACCACGCTTGCCGTTAACAAAGTTAAGTGGTTTTCCGGATTCACCGTCATGCACTGTTATACCCGCACCTTGCGATATGTAGACCATTTTGCCATCTGTCGCCAGTGAATTAGGTGCCGGATAATTCTGGTAAACCCATGTGCCCCATTGCTTTTGTCCATCCGGGGTACAACCTATCAAATGCCAACCTGCTTCCGCGGAATCCCATAAAAGAAAAACCCGGTCTCCACCTGCCGCGACATCCAATGGCACACCATGGTCGCCACCCCAACTGCCTTTACCATTCGCAATAACCCATGGCGGGTTGCCGGAATTGTGCAGAGATACTATCCATTCCTGCGTAATTCCCTGATGAGTAAGCATCTTTGCGGTATATTTTCCAACTGGTAACACCTCGCCAAAATCATTTAATCCGTTCCAACGTTCAATATTATCACCTGCGGGACGTTTTTCTGCAGTTAATAATGTGCGTACCAGATTATCATTGGAATTAAAAATGCCAATGCTCACATAACTTTCCACCGGGAGTTTATATGTAAATGACAGAGTATTGGCAACTTCCATTGATTTCGGCAATTCTTCACGGTCTCTGATCAGTTTACCTGTCGGTTCAAAATACGCGTATCCCCATCCCGTTACTCGTTGATACGTAAACCCACCGCCAGGCGCGGTAATGTCATTTACTGATGTTGAATATCGGGTGCCGGTATCGTTACCCCATAAATGTTGCGAAGTCACCGCCATCTTTGTCCCGGGTGCGGGGGGGCCGGGCATATCAAGACGTTTCCATGAAATTTTCGCTTCCAGCATATAACCATCTTTTGTCGGCGCGAATGCCACCCCGGAATCAGCACCAGAAAAAACGCGGGCATTTTCAAAATCGTATTTTGATTCTCCCGGTGGTACAACGTTAAAATTAGTAACAGCAAGCCAGGGTTCTTTATTACCGGTGAAATACCAGAATATCAGGTCGCGACCGATATTGAGTTCTTTTTTTACTGAAAAGGGATAACCAATTGCTGTGTCATTTAAAAGCCGTAACTGGTAAGCGTCAGAATCCCATCCCCGGGATTTGTCTACTTTACCATTAACCATATTCATCATTGGGGTATCATCGCGGAATGATACTGTAATATATAGATTTTCGGCATCATACATCATTGCTGTGCGTGCGTGCCGTTTTTCCGCAGTTTCCATAAATTCATAAGTTAATATTTCACCGGATAAATCCCAGTCGTCAAGTTTATCATCTATCACGACTTTACCGGGTGCAGGGACAACAGATATTGACTGATGTTTTCCCTCGATTACCACACCACCCGCCATAAGGACCGGTGAAAATACCCATGTCATAAATAAGTAAATGACAATGTTACGCACGTTTTTGTTGGCAGACATAAGTTCCCCCAATTAGTTAACCACTTAAATAATCTATTTAAATCATAAATCCATGAATGATTATATAGATTTGTATTATAAAATACGTTACCATCGTTTATGATAAAAAACAATAGAAATTACAATTTATTTTGAAATAATATGAAATGAATTATGTGAGAATGGTCATTATACATGGTGATATCATTTAAGACTGTCATCCGAATGGTTTCGTCATTCGGTAGACAATTTTATATCTATATTTTTCTGTTATTGTCATATTACATATAATTTTTCACGGAATATTCAATTTTAGCGGTATTTATAATCTGTTCCCACTAATTTTGTTAAGTTATCGATGAAAATTAAGTTATTTTTAAACTTTCTTATAAATTTTTCATTAAGTGTACATATAATTATTGACAACTGGATTTTAAAGCTATATTATTTACTTAATAAACCATAAGGAGACAAACGTGGCTACACTAGTTGAACAGGCAAAGACAATCATCTGTAATGGTGTAAGAACAGGATTATATCCCATTCAATCTCAACTGCCAACAGTTGAAGACCTTGCAGTGACTGCATCATGCAGTACCGAAACAATGCGACGTGCCTTAACTGAACTTGCCCGTGATGGCGTGGTACAGCGAATTAAGCGTTATGGTACCATGGTAATAGCACGACCATCGCGCGGACGTGTATGCGTGTTGGCATCGCGTGATATCCATACCAATCAGATGCTGCAGGAATTAGTATGTACCGCACTGCGGAACGCGGATATTGATGTTGATATGGTACCCGTCAGCAAAGATCTGGTTGCCGCAGGTAATTGGATATCTTCTTTGTTATTAAAAAGACGTCCGCCGGAAATTTTAGTTGTTTTGTCATCAGATGGTCATATGTTTGCTAATCAGGATTTATTCCTTGAAATATTGGATAGATTTCCCAAGCATGTTTTAGTTATGTTTGATCATTTTTCATCATCACCTAAAATCGGTGAGTGGCATATATTATATAATCATTGGCAATCTGCCGGATTAGTAATGAACCATCTTCGCGATTTGGGCCATAAAAAAGTCGCCTGTGTTGCGGGTAATACTGATTTTGAAATATGCAACGTTTACCGCGAATTAATGGAACAGGTTGAAGATTTATTTAAAATGGCTGGTATGGAACTTATACCATATTACCATTCGGCTACCATTGATAATCTGGTGAGATTAATTAAAGAAGAAGGTGTGACAGCATTCTGGGATCAAAACGATTCAGTAGCTTTTAAAACACTTATTCAACTGCACCAGAATGGTATACATGTTCCGGAAGATATCTCCATAGTTGGCAGATTTGACACACCGTGGGCACAGGAATGTCACCCGCCATTAACAACAGTATCCATGAATCCGGAAGGGATGGCCGACGCGATAAGTAAAGCGGTGGTGGATGCCTTTGATGGTAATCAGCAATACGGATATGCCAAAGTATAATCTAAATTAGTGATACGTGAAAGTACTGCGCCACCCCACGGTAAATAGTTGATTGTAGTCGCTGAGACTAATGTATTGATTTTAAGAGGTAATTGCAAAACCTGTCTGAATTGTAGGGAATGCCGTCCACGGCATTCCGAAAATAGAGAGTTTCTATATCAAAGAGGAATGCCGGGGACGGCATTCCGTACAGAATAAATAGAAATAATTAGGTTCGGCAAAAGCCTATCAAGTGTAAAAGATAACCCCGGATTTTTTATCCGGGGTTATTTTATTTATATGAGACATGAAATTATAATATATGGGTAATATGTTTAACAAAAGGTCGCTTCGACAGGCTCAGCGACCGGTCACTGAGCCTGTCGAAGTGACCTAAAGTGAATGTGTTATGTTTATTATAATCTGCTTGTCGTGGTCATTTTTATAAAAAAAGAGGCGCATAACGCGCCTCTTTATCTTTTATTTATCTGATAATAATTCTACTTCTTATCATCAATTGGGTACATCATTAATTCTATTAACTCTTTACTGTCGCCATCTTTGCTGCTTTTAGTTGTTCCGGCGTTGCTGAAAATGGTTGATTTTGTTTTGGGTTCAATTCTGAATGTCCGGTCTAGTTTATTCCCGGCAGCATCTTCGGCCTGAACCTGTACAATGTGGTTCCCTTTGGGCAGTTTTTCAACCGGACCATTTGGTGTGGTTAACAGTATATTCACTTTTTTGTTGCCAAACGAACTGAAGTCCGGGGTGATTGCTACCCATGGCAAATTGTCAATACGGAATCTTCCGCCGATTATCGGACTGGTTTTATCCTCAACCACCATGCGTTCAATCATTTTCCAACCGATAATCTGATCCGGTATAGCGATTATTTCCGGTGGGGTATTGTCGATAACAAATTCGCCGGTTATATATTCGCCGTTTTTCGGGTCAGTTGGTTTTGCGTATTTATCAGTCGCCACAACCTTCAACAGGTATTTGCCATCAGCAACAGACTTGGTATTCCATTTGGCATCTGTTGTGGTAAGTTCAGTGGATTTTAACTCTTCAATCTTTTCATCCACAACCACTTTATCTTTATCTTTTTTGGATGTCTTTTTGGATTTAGGTGCCTTGGTGGGTGGTTCTTCATCTGCCATCGGCATCTCTTTCTCAGAACTTTCCAGATTAATACCTTCAGTTAACTGTTTCCAAGTTTTGCCATCGTCCTTTGACAGATACAGGCAATAAATTAATTCATCGCCATCAGCATCATTGCCCATCCATTTTAATTTAACATCACCATTCAGGTATTCTCCGGTGCGTGGTGTGGCTAACTTTACTGCCGGGGCACTGTTAGTCGGGGTATAATATAGTTTTAAATAATCCAATGCCGGGCTTGTTTTATCCGCGCTGTTAAGGGTAATGCGGAATTGCGCGTATAATGATGGGTTGCTGTCAACCACCATTGATTTCAAATCTATATTTGACCATACTGACCATGTTAAGTCCGGCATTGCAGTACGTCCGGTGCGACTTTCTATTTTAACAGACTGGCCTTCTGTAGACCGTATATGCGCGTCAAACTGTCCCCAGGTTGATACTGATGGTGAAGTCAGAATGGCCGAGTTGAATGAACCGGTGGAACGTGCTTGTAACTGCAATATTTGTCCGGGCATTGCGGCGGCGGCTAATAATTTCCCGTCAGGTCCGGCCGCAAGGGCGGTAACCATAACGGATTCACTGCCTAATAATTCATTTTCTTTAATGCCGACTCTTTCGTCGGAACGTGCATATATTACAGATACTTCCGGTTCGCTGGAAGCCGGGTTAGCAATTCGGTATATTCCACCGGCAGGACCGGTGGCGGCATATAAATCGCCATCCTGTATTTTTAATGCTAAGACATGGCGGTTTATGCCACTCATGCCGCGCATAATAGTTGTTTGCGCGCCATCAGGGGTGATTTTATTAACGCGGCAAAAACCGGACATACCGGCGTAGATATTTCCTTTAGCGTCTACTGCCAGGCTGGAAACAGTGCCTTTGCAATTTGCTATGGCGGTTATTACATCATTATTATCAAGTTTATATATTTTCCCTTGCGGTGCGGTTGCCATATATAAGTTTCCGTCTGCCCCGGTTGCCAAAGCGTAAACATGGCTATCCGGCAATTGGCAGATTAAAACGATATCTCCATCATTTTCCAGTAGATAGATAGAACCATTATTGCTGGCTACATATATTTTACCGCGGGTAGTAACTGCAATATCCCATACTGGTACTGTTAATTCCCATTTTAATTTTACAGTTCCATCGGCGGCAATTTGTCTTATAATATTGTCTGGCCAGGTGGAGAAGATGATATTACCGTTAGCGTCGTTTGTAATAGCGGTTATAGCTTTAACCTGCGGCATATCTTCTTTCGGGAATATTGTTTCTCCGGCACCTTCTTTATTTACTTTAACCAGATTATTGTTTCTCCAACCGCCAATGAATATACCGTCTGCTGTTGCCGCCATTCGCCATGGCATCATTTCGCCGGTATTGTATAATTGGCGCATGCCAGGTGATAACATTAAAGCACCTTTGGATGAAACACTGGTACCGACATGTTCACCGCGCAGAAAATCTGCTGCTGATGTTAATCCCCATGACGGTCGTTTATGTGTAAGCAATACTCCATCTTTTACTTCTTCCGGTTCCCCTGCAGAGATATCTTCATCCATCATACCCGGTGGCATTGAAGGTTTACCTGGTTTCTTGGCGGAAGGTGCGGAATCGCCCGGTGCTTTGTCCGGGGTAGCATCAATTTCTATTCCGCCGTCATCCAATGTTGTTACGGATAATGGCCGGGCAGGAACAAATGCGCCACTACGATATTTTGGCATACTAAATGGTGGTCGTACTGCCGGCAAAGCAGTCGATAACGCGTTAACGAATTTGTTATACGCGTCGCGGTGTTGTGCCGTCATCCATACCTGTGAACTATAATAATCTTCTTCAGCATTTGCGCCAGGGGGCATTCTCTTCCCATCATTATTGTCCGGTGAGGCAATAGTATCGCTGAGTAATGGTGAGTTGCCCGGCATATCGCCATGGCCACGGCCATCAAGGGCAACATTCTTCTGCACTATGGTCAGAGGAATAACTGAACCGCCGGATAAGATATATTTGCTTTCTTCTGTTTTTAAATAAAGGGTTGGTATTGCATTGCCTAACATCATCATAACATTGTCGTCGGCACTTGCTTTGCCTCCGTCGTTACCCTGACTGCGGTTGCCGGAACTGTTTTTCTTGTTTTGCTGCGGTATCATTCCGGTTCCGTTGTCAGTAATCATTAATGTTTCCAATAATGGACTTGGCAAATCACGGATAAATTCGCCGGCGTGGGGGTAACTTAGTGTTGGGTATAATGACGCGGCAATAAGATTATTCGGCGCGATATTGCCTGCTTGTAACCATCTTACCAGACCCGCGATACCTTCTTCCGGCACTGGTGGCGCAACGGAAAGTTGTTTAAACATGCCGCCATGCGCTCCGCCGGCAATTGCAACCAGCATTTCGTTATCTATGGTATTTGCTGGCACTTTTACGGATATAATAGTATTCTCCGTCGGTTTTCCAAATGGTCGAATCTTTACGTCAAAGTTTACGGTATCACCGGGTTTCACCACCATACGGTCAGGGGTGACAGATTCAATTATGGCGATATTTTTTTCCGGCGCGTATTTTAAATTAAGGAATAATCTTTTTATTTTTATTGGTTCATATGGATTGTTTATCAGCACATCAGTAAGACGCATAAAATCCATCATAGGCATACTGCCACCCGCGGCAGGTGATGATACAAAATGTTGGCGAAGATTTCCTAATTTGTCTGTTTCAAAAATGGTATCAGCAGTATATGTGCCTTCGTCAGTCTGTAAATTGCCCAGTTGACCCGCGCCACCCAGCATTAACCATGCATACATAATGAAAGGGGTGAATTGTTGTGAATTACAAACATCAACGGCAAAATCACTTTTCAGGTTGCGACTGTCATCAGTCAGGGTCATAATCGCACGGATAGTATCCGGTTCCATGCCGATAATGCCGGCGAGGGCAAAATTACGGTCAGATACAGCAGTACCGACTCTGCCACAGGGTGAAGCCAGTTTAAATGATCCCTGCATTCCACTGATAATGCCATGAACATAAGCGGCGGACATTGGGAAATTTATTTTGCCCAGTCCCATGAAAGGATGCCCGAAACAAAGAGCGGTGTTATCTTTTACATAAGTTACTGTTCCAACCGCGCTCAGGTTAGCGTCGCCTTCAACTAATGATACCGCGACGGCAGAACCGGGTTCTAATTTGGCGTTTGCGTCCAGACTACCTGCGCCAACACCATCCATAGTAGCGCCTTGCATTACCCGTACGTTATATTTTTCAAATACTGCCTGTAATGGTTTAAGTGCTGAATCCGGCAGACCGGTGACAAATAATGGGGTGGAAACCGGGGATAATACCATGGTGGTCGGGTCGTTTAACGCATTCATTTTATTTGCGTCCACCATATTATCAGCAATGGTAACGCGAGTAATTAATTTGTCGCCGATTTTCAGCAACCCTTTTTCTGGTTTATAGTTACCGGACGCGATTTTGGTGGCGCCGGGTTCGGTACAATCCAACATGGCGGCAATGGGAGTTACACCGGCTATCGCTTCATTCTGAAAATTCCAACCATATGCATACGCGCCAATTAATTTGTCGTTTATATAAATAGGGCTTCCACTCATACCGGCGACTGACTGCATTTTTCTGTCGGTAACCGGGCCGTTCAGCACTTTTATGAGAATCATATCAAAATTGATGTCAACATTATGCAGAACACCAACTATCTCTATGTCGAATTTCTCAATTTTTGTACCTTCATATACGGTTTTACCATACCCCTTTAATCCGCCATGCAACTGGTCTGCACTCAAAAATTCATTGTCATCCCAGGCAAGTTTGGCAAAAACAGAGGTATTGCATATTACAACAATACTGATAATTAATACTAACCATTTTAGTTTCACTGAAAAACTCCTCCTCGCACCCGATTAAACGCAAAAGGCGGTCTGTTTATATTTCTCGTTACGTCTTTATTTATAATCAATGGATGAACGATAAAACAAGCTGTTATATTCTATCTTTGCTACGCGCTTTTGGCAAGAAAAAGTCAGCAAAGAACGAATTTTTTATATAAATAGTTAAAAAGGCACGTCCGCAAGCGGCCGTGCCTTCTAAAATGCAGAGATTACTATTAATTTCCTCCGCCGACTTCTAATTCGGTCTGGAATCTGGCTGTTTTATCCCAATCGCGGGCTTTTCGTTGTACAATATCCTGGTATAGTGACCGCATAATAGCAATCATCCACAAGTAACCATAGAAGAAATACATCAGCAAACCGACTAATAGATTTTCTGCTTCCTGTTCGCGGTCAAATGACAACAGATACCATAACTGAATAAAGTAAATCAGAGTCGCGCATTTCCAGAAATAAAATACTAATTCAGAGTTTACACCAACTACGCCAATATCCAGATATGTCAGCACCATACAGGTCTGTGCAATGACAATGGCTAACAGGAAAGTGTATGACATGAAAAGCATGTATAAGTTTTCTAATGTGCGTAATTTATCTTTTGATTTGCTGAAGTTCTTTAATAATTTAACAACTGCGTAATTGTTGCCGCGTGCCCATCGGGTGCGTTGTTTCATCCATACCGGCATTGTTTCCGGTTCCTGTTCCCATGATTGTGAATAAGGGACAAAATCAACCCGGTAACCTTCCATATATAACCTGGTGGATAATTCGGAATCTTCCGCCAGTGCTTCCACATCCCAGCCACCAAGGGCGATTAATACACTGCGGCGAATGGCATAATTAGTGCCGGTTAAAAACGCGACATCCATTATGGCGTGACGGCCGGCCTGTACTATATTTTGGAAACATAAACCTTCGATATTAACGCAACGGGTAAGGAAGTTTTGTCTTTTATTTCCACAACGGAATTTACCTACAACCGCGGCCATTTCCGGTTTGCGCATAAATCGTGCTATCAGGTGTAATAAAGAATCTGGTTCGGGACAATTATCAGCATCGTAAATAGCGATAAATTCATCAGTAACCCGTTCCAAAGCGGCATTTAATGCAGCAGCTTTGCCACATCCGCCATCCGGTTTCTGACGGTGATATACTTTTACCCGCGGGTTTTCTAATGATAAACGGTCAAGTATGGTGGCGGTGTTATCGGTAGACGCGTCATTGATAACCATCAATGTTAATTTTTCTTCCGGGTAACGTAATGCAAGTAAGGTACGCACCGTTCTTTCGATAACTAATTCTTCATTATGTGCCGGTACCAAAATAGTCAATGGAGGGTACTGATCCATCTCCGGCAACGGTTGCTGAATTTCTTTCAGTGCGCGTTGACGGTTAATTACCGCGCCAACAGCTAAAATGATCTGGTATACTACCAATATCATTACGAAAACGGTAGACGCAATGGCTATATTATGAATAAATTCTAGCATTTACTATTACCTTCGCAGTGATTTTTCTTAAATTTTACACCACGCCCAATTATAGCAATAAAGTTTCCGGATAGCAATAGTGGCATAGCCAACAACAGATTGAACTATAATTCTTTCCTGCCGTCCCTTTTTTGTGCATATTCTGCAAATTTATCGTCCAACCACTGTATTTCCACGGGTGGAAGTGGTTTTTCGCCGCCCAGAATTCGCGACACCACCAGGCTTTTGGCGAAAAGTTCAAGGGTATCCAGGATGTCATATGCTTCCTGCAGATTTACTCCCCAACAAATTACCCCGTGATTCGCCAGCAGATATGCCTGTTGGCGATGGTTTACGGCATTTTCTACCCCGTCTGCCAATTCATTGGTTGCCGGTCGAAAATATGGCAATACCGGGACTTCCGCACCTAATAAAAAAGCCGCTTCGGATGATGAACGGGTGTCAATGGGGATACAGTTTTGGGCAAATCCATTTATATAGGGTGGATGCGCGTGGATTACCGCACCTGCTTTTGGCAAAGCGCGATAAACGGCAAGATGCAACATTATTTCGCTACTGGCATCACGGTGACCGGATATTTTTCTGCCATCTTTATCTGTTTGCACCAGGTCTTCATCGGTAACCAGTGCTTTATTTAATCGTGACGGTGTTATCCAACAACCATTTTCTGGGGTGCGAATACTTATATTTCCACCGGTTGCAGTGGTGAATCCCCGGGCGGCCATGCTGTTGCTCACCTGTACTATTTCAAAATGTTCGTTATATCTCATATTATTCAGCCTAAAAATCCATTATTGTAAAGATTTTTCTTTTTTGCCCAGTACGCTTGTTTGGGGGTAATAACCAGTATATCAATCGGTCCGCCGACTGTTTTTAATCGTGCCTGGTACCGCATGGTTTCCGCGGTGGTTTTAATGGCAAATTCGGCAAATTCCACCGCGTCTGCCAGGGTAAATAAATGTATCGGGATATCAAAAGCGGGTAACGGTATATAGTTATCGTCGGCGTCCGGTTTGCCACACGGGCCAATTAATCTGGCAAGGATATCACCTTCACCACTCCAACTTATTCCCGGCAAGCCATCCGCGTTAAGGTGTATCATCGATTCTGACTGGGTATGCACGTTCCAGATGGATGATTCAAAACTGCCGTTTGGGGTATAGTCGAAACCGGATATGTGAAAACCGACATCCGGGTCACCGGGGATTTCTTTGAAATATTCCAATAAAATATGAGCGATATCGCGCACTTTTAAATCGCGGTTGCTTAATTTTTCACTCACACATCTTTCCACATGAAATGATAATGGGGCACCCTGTATTTCCGGTGCGCCAAAATATGATATGCCGACATTGTTGGCTGTAACGATTATTTTTGAGGCGTTGTCGGTTTGTCCGATGCCAACCTGAACGATGGTATTATTATCGCGTTGTTGTTGGGTGGTGAATAATATTCGGCTATCCGCAGCCATTATAATACCGTCACGCAGGTAAATTGTTAATACACAGGACATTTTGCAAATCTCCCTTAAGATTTATGATTTTTATGTAATTTTTTCATTCGCGGGTCGTTCCACAGTGGCGCGAATAATGGTTCTTCTATAACATGGGTGGTGTCGTAACCTAATGATATAGCCAAACGTAAATCCGCAAATGCTGATGCTATTTTGCCGGTTTGTGCTCTTAATGCTGCTCTTACTAATATGCCACGTATATAATAGGGGTCTATTTTTAATAATTTATTCACGATATCGGATGATTCGGCCATTTCGCCCAGTCTTAAATGGCATAACGCCAATAACCACATTGTTTCAATATTATCAGGACGTCGATTTAAACTTTCAATTAACGCGGCACGCGCGTCAACTAACCTGTTTAAATCAATCATCAGCATTCTGCCCATATACAACCATGGTTTATCGTCAATGGGGTCTAATTCGCATGCTTTATCAAAGCAGTCCATCGCTTCAAAGAATTTTTTATTGCCAATGTATGACAAAGCGCGGATTACCCATAATGTCGCGTCATCACCATAATCACCGGTGGCGCGTTCAATAGCGAATAATGCATCATCAAATCGGTTTTGTTCGTGGTATAACTTGGCCAAAGAAAACCAGGCTACTGACATTTTCGGTTGTTTATTTGCTGCCAGTTCTATCTGCTTTTCACCTTCTAAAATCACTTCTGAGTCATTACTTTCTATCATTAATCTGCCGTGCAGGTATATCAGAATCGCGTTGTCTGGCTTTAATCTCAGCATTTCCTCTACGCTTTCCATTGCCGGTTCCACCGCGTCAATCTCGGTTGCCAGGTCTATTATTCGCAAACCGGCTTCAAGGGCGTCGTCATCTAATTCCAGTGTGGTCAAATATTCAGTTATGGCCTGTTCTTCCTTACCGATTCTTTCCAGTATTGTACCATAAGCCAGGTGGTTTATGGCGACATCAGGTTCCATAGTGATAGCTTTTTCAATTAATTCCTGTGCCGCTTCTGATTGGCCGATAGCGTCTAATGAAGTCGCGCGGTTATATAAAAGTATGCCGGTTTCGCCTTCAATTTGTTCTAACCTGTCCCAAATTTTTATTGCTTCGTCATGCCGCGCCAAATATGACAATGTTGCCCCGTATAGCCTTAAAATATCCGGGTCATCGTCTAATTTCGCGTATAAAAGTTCCGCAATTCGGAATGCTTCACTAAATCGGGCGGCGTCACATAAATCCAACGCGTAATAATACAGGTTTTCCTGGTCTTCCGGGTCTAATGCCAATGCTTCTTCGCGGGCGTTAAGGGCTTCGTCGTTTCTCCCCAGTTGCTCCATTGCATCCGCCTGCGCCATATATGCTCCGGCATCACTTGTGTCTAATTTAATCGCGCGGTTCGCACTGATCAAAGCATCCTGATACTGTTGTAAAAATGATAACTGATGGGCGGATTCAACCTGAATATCTATATCGTCCAAATTACTGTCGGCGGCTTTTAATATCTCATCAATTGCTTCATCCTGTCGTCCTAATTGACCGTATGCACTGCCCCGAAAAAGTTGTATCCATCCGTTCTTCGGTGCTTTTGCTTCTGCTTGCGTCAATACCTCCAGAGCTTCATCCGGTTTATTTATCTGCAACAAATTATGTGCGCGGTCTATTAATTCTTCTACTTCGCCTTCAAACGGCTCCATTACTATTACCTTTCAAATACCAGAGTTTTTTAAAGAAATTATTATAGCCCCGGCAACAATTGAATTATACCCGAATTGAGCATATTTAGTCACTTTTTCTCATTTCCGAAACCTTATTTTCAGGATGGGAAGGAAAGAAAATCAATGGGATTGTGAACGTCGAATTATTTATAAAATATACTGGGACCGCAGGCTTCCAGCCTGCTCCCCGGTAACGTGTTAATGGAACTGGCAATAGAAGATTTCTTTTACAACCACGAGAAACGTAAACCAGTAATTATATACTGAGAAAGTTCCACTAAAATTCCACCTGGGGGCAGGCAAGATGCCTGCGGTCCAATAC
>CAZNLA010000066.1:0-15860 GCA_964573385.1 uncultured bacterium | reverse complement strand
ACCATGTCGCCGTTCGGGTAGTTCAGGCGGATGAATTCGAACTTGTTTTCGCGGACGGCGTTGATTACGTAGTCGGTAATCTCGGCGCCTTTCATCCACGGTCGCTGCTCGAACGGCAGGATGTCAGAGGTTATTTCAACGTATTCTTCCAATTCGTCGTTGAATTTGCCGCTGCGGTTGCCGTTAAAGAAATATGTTACGTGGCCGAACTTCTGGGTTTCGCTGATAGCCAACTGGCGGATGCCGGCATTTGCCAGGAACTCGCCCATGGTGCGGTCGATTGCTGGTGGGTCTACCAGGAACATTTTCGGCAGTTTCAGGTCACCATCGTATTGCATCATTCCGGCATATTTCACCTGCGGACGCACGCCGCGGTTAATCAACGGCAGGTCATCTTCTTCAAAGGCGCGGGTGATTTCGATGGAGCGGTCGCCGCGGAAATTGAAGAATACCACGCTGTCGTTATTCCTAATTTTGCCAATCGGCGCGCCATTTTCCGCGATTACGAATGACAACAGGTCCTGGTCAATCATGCCCGGGTTATCTTTGCGAATGCCTTCAATTGCTTCATGAGCGGACGCGTATTGCGCACCGACGCCGTGAACGTGGGTGTCCCAACCGCGTTGCACCATTGACCAATCGGCATTGTAGCGGTCCATGGTGATATACATTCTGCCGCCGCCGGACGCAATGCGATAATCCACACCGTCAGCGTTCAGGGTTTTCAGATATTCTTCAAACGGGTCAACGTAATCAAGCGCGCTGGTCTCGCCGACGTCGCGGCCATCCAGCAATATGTGGATTCTGGCGGTCTTTACGCCTTCAGACTTCGCTTTTTCCAGCATCCCTTTCAGGTGGTCGATATGGCTGTGGACATTGCCATCGCTGAACAGACCGATGAAATGCATGGCAGACGAATTTTCCAGCACGTTGCCCACCAGGGTTTGCCATACCTGACCGCGGAACATGGAACCGGTGGCGATGGCGGCATTCACCAGCATCGCACCCTGCGAAAATACCCGGCCGCAGCCAATGGCGTTATGCCCCACTTCGCTGTTGCCCATATCCTCATCACTGGGGAGCCCCACCGCGGTGCCGTGCGCTTTTAACTTGCCGTACAACGCGTTTTCTTTCAGCCAATCAAGGGTTGGGGTAAGGGCGGTTTGCACCGCGTCGCCGGCGGCATATTTGCCAATGCCAACGCCGTCCATAATTATTAATACCACTGGTCCTTCCGGTCCGGTGTATGCACTTTTAACCAAATGTTCTGTCAATTTTTTTACCTGCTATTTGTATTTGAATCCGTGGTAATTATATATAAGAAACCATGTTGCGACAAATTTATTACAATTACATTAATTGCTATGCCGGTGAATATACCAATGTACTGGCATGCAAAGATGGTAACTTCTCCGGTAATTCAATAGTTGCCGTATTACCATTTAATTGCCATTTTAAAGGCTCTGTAACACCCAGCATAAATATTTCCGATTCCGCATTTGGCAAAATGCCGGAGATATTAACAGTTTTTACAGTTTCGCATTCATCTGTCAGGATAATGGCATATACCCTGCCGGCTTTTTGGGTATATCGTATATTCGCTTCCTGGTATGGAGATATCGCGCGGGTGCCGTATATCGCGTCACCGTTTACAGCCATCCAATCACCTATTTCACGCAGTCGGTCCATGGTTACTGGCGGAAACGCGCCATCTGCATCCGGACCGATATTCAACAGAAAATTGCCACCTTTTGCCACTATCTCAACCAACATATGTATTAATTCACTGGTTGATTTGTAAATATCGTTATATTTTATTCCCCAACTTGTTCCCATGGTCAGGCATGATTCCCATGGATGCCCTAATGGTGCTTCCGGTATTTCTTGTTCCGGGGTGATAATATTCTCGTATAACCCGCCGACAGTGCGGTCAGCAATCATTAATCCCGGTTGATATTTGCGTGCCATTTCGGCAATCAAATCCATACGGATATCCTGTAGGGGTGGTCTTACCTGTCCGCCATCAAGCCAAAGGGTGTCAATGCTGCCGTATTCTGACATTAATTCTTCTATCTGGTCATACACAAATTGTTTAAATTTCGCCCAACGTTCCGGTTCGGCCAGGGTGTCATAATTAGGGTTGCGGTCATGCGCGGGTCTGGATGGGTCCCAATAATATGGGCTTTTCCAATCTGATTTGGAGAAATAACAACTTATTGAAAAATCATATTCTCTGAAAGTAACAAAAACTTCTTTCACAATATTTGCCCGGGGATTAGTGTGGAATGGTGTTTCTGCCGCAGTCACTTTATAATCAGTTGTTTTAGTGTCAAACAGACAATATCCATCATGATGTTTGGTGGTAAACGCGACATATTTCATTCCGGCATATTTTGCCGCTTTTGCCCAATCCGCGGGATTAAAGTTTTTCGGATTAAAACTTTTGTTTAAGTCCCAGTATTCCCGTTGAAAACGCGGCAAATCTTTATCACGTTCTGTCCAACAGGCAAGATCATCCGGTCGCGCCCATACATCTTCCTCTACCAATGGCCATGACTCTATGCATCCCCACTGAGAATAGAGTCCCCAATGTATGAATAAACCAAATTTCTGGTCCTGATACCATTCCAACTTATCCCATAACCATTGTTCATACTGGTCGGTACAAAGGGTATCCGTCGCGGAATGCGACATAATGTCAATGCGTTCTTTTTCTGTCATTTTTTATCTCTCTGTTTTTAGATTATCAGGACTTGCTATACACAGGAGTTTCGCTTAAGGTCACTTCGCAGTGACCGGTCGCTGAGCTTGTCGAAGCGACTATTTTTAAGCAAATTTCTTTTAATAGCGAAAGGCCTGATTATTATTTCATCACAAATCTATTCTATATCTGCATTTTTGGTGGTCACCGATTGCATACAAATCATGGTTTTTCGGCACATCCACTATCTCTACCATTGTTGCCCCTGCTAATTCGCATGCCCGTCGGGATGGGTAATTGTCCGGGTTACATGTTATCCATAACGGATTTAATTCATGTTTACGCGCTAAATCCAACAGCAACCTGCAACTGCGTGCGGCATAATGATGGCCGCGAAAATCAGGATAAACATGGTATCCGATATGGCCAACATACTGCAGAACATCCCATGATGATATTATGCGCAAAGCAATTCTTCCCATCATGCTGTTGGTATGATAATTTACCATCATAAACTGGTACGACGGAACATACCCGCGTTCAGCATCACCCTCAGAATAATCTGTCACCAACAATTGTAACTCGTCATCCAACAGTAATCCGGGATCATAAAAATTTATTCTGACGCCAAAATATTTTACTCGCTTTACTATTCCATTACCCATAAACAAAAAATCTCTTTTAATAAAATAACAGTTGAATTAATTTATGTCCTTCATCCACCACCAGGTCGGGGTCTTCATTCGCTTTTAATTCGCTTATTCTTTCAGCATCACCCTTAAAAACGCCATTGCCGGATATAAGGAATGGTACAGGATTACCGACATGGGTGCGCAATTTAACCGGGGTGTAATGATCCGGTAAAATCAATATTCGCGCCGGACCCATCTCTTTTGCCTTTTCCCAAATAGGGCCGACAATCTCTGAATCCGTTAATTCAATAGACCTAACCTTACCTTCCATATCTCCCTGGTGGCCGCATTCATCCGGCGCTTCAATATGCACCATCACAAAATCGTCTATTTCCAACGCTTTTTTCGCGGTTTCTGCCTTGCCACGCCAATTGGTATCAATGGTACCGGTCGCGCCTTCCACAGTGGGGGCACGCAAACCGGCTAACCGCGCAATGCCACGAAGCAGGTCAACCGCGGATATCACCGTACCGGATACTCCATGCGCCAACGGGAAAGAGTTCAATGCCGGCGCATAACCCTGACCCCACAGCCAAATCATATTGGCGGGATTTTTACCTTTATCCACGCGACGACGATTAATTTCATGCTTCGATAACAATTCGTGAGAATCCCATATCATCTGGCGCAACTTATCTTCGTTATCGCCAACCGGCAGATATTTTTCTATCGCCTGTCCCATCACATTATGCGGCGGTGTTGTATTAACATCAATTGACCCGCCTGCCCAAACCATTAAATGCCGATAACTTACCCCCGGATAAAACTTTATTTCACGGGTGCTGAGTTTATCGTCAATCATCTTTATAAGTATTTCCGCATCACTGGATTTTATTTCACCGGCACTGTAGTCCAAAATATTGCCATCGGATGCTGTGATTAAATTACAACGAAAAGCCACATCGCGGGGGCCAAGGTCTATCCCCTGATTAGCTGCCTCTAATGGCGCGCGACCGGTATAATATTTTGCCGGGTCATACCCCATTATAGACAACGCCGCGACATCACTACCCGGGGGCATACCATCCGGAATAGTTCTTACCGCACCGACACAACCCGCCTGCGCCAACGCATCCATATTTGGCGTTTTTGCCGCCACCATGGGTGAAACACCGCCCAATTCATCTAACTGGTCATCTGCCATGCCATCAGGCACTATTAATATATATTTCATGATTAAAATACCTTCATTATTCGCCTCAAGAGTTTACCACAGTTAGGCAAAGATATCTATAACTGAACTTTCGTTTCAGGTCACTTCGACAGACTCAACGACCTTTTTAAACAAATTTACCCTTATGAGCGAAAATCCTGTTATCATTTAAAGCAGAAGATTCTCTGTGGATACCGAAAACTATAGATATTTTTTTGTAATATCGTTATCATAATAACATAATCAAACAAAACCAGGAGAACAAATGGTGTTACAGTTACAAATAGATGAAATTAAGTGTATCCGTTGCGGATTATGCGCTAAAGATTGTATAGCACGGATTATAACACGGGTTGGCGATGCAGTGCCTGCCATCGCGCCGGATGACGAGGTTAAATGTATTAAATGCCAGCATTGTATGGCAGTATGCCCAACCGGAGCATTGTCAATTTTGGGTAAAAATCCCGCGGATAGCATTGATTTAGCATCCGCGTCATTACCATCAAAAGAACAGATGACTAACTTAATAAAGGGCAGACGTAGCATACGCCATTACCGCGATGAAAATGTTGACCCGGCGCTAATCGCGGAATTATTGGCCACCCTGGCAAATGCCCCCACCGGCGTGAATAAAATGGCATTAAGTTTCAGCGTAATTGATGATAAAGAAACCATGAATAAATTGCGTGTTAAAACTTTGGGTATTCTGGGAAAAATGGTGGCAGAAAATAGAATACCAGAACAGTTTGGCTATCTTCAGGCCGCCCCTGCCGCATATACAAATCATGGCGCGGATATCATTTTCCGCGGTGCTCCCCACGCAATAATTATCTCAGCCCCATTAGATTCGCCATGTCCCAACCAGGATACCGCGGCGGCAACGGCCTACTTTGACCTGCTGGCACAAAGCGCCGGGCTTGGCACTGTATGGTGGGGTATGTTGAATATGATAACCGCAGCATTACCCGAGATAAGAACAGACCTTGGTATACCGCCACGCCACCCGTATTGCGCCATGCTATTTGGATATCCGGCAATAAAACATGCCCGCACCGTACAACGCGATGAAGGCGCCGCCATACGAAAAATAACATTGTAACCAGGAGTATCACGAGCATCCTGCCTCACCCTTATACATATTTATTAAAATCATTGTATTAACAATGATTTTGACTCCGTTAGGAGTCGGATGTTTATAGAAATATCTTTAAAATAGATATAACGACCCCAGAGTGGGTCGGATGTAAGGTGGCAGCAACGATATTTTGATAATTGAAAAATTGCAGTTAATTACATCCGACCCACTCTGGGGTCGATTAGTTTAATTAATTCAAGTTCTATAAATATCTGACCCCAATCCGGGGTCAACGATATTTTGATATATGTATAAGGGTGGGGCTTTGGAAACAGTAATATATTGGGCTGTTAGAAACCAAATCCGTACGAAAAAAATCAGGATTTTTATAAAGGTCACTTCGGCAGGCTCAGTGACCGGTCGCTGAGCCTGTCGAAGCGACCATTCTGAAAACTGAAAACTTGAGCAATTTTAAAAACGGAGCATAATATGTCTAAAAAAATAACTGTCCACATTATCGCCAATGCCCACCTTGACCCGGTGTGGTTATGGCCGTGGCAGGCGGGACTGGATGAAGTATTGGCGACTTGCCGTACCATGTGCGATTTGATGGATGAATATCCTGATTTTGTCTTCACCGCCGGAGAAGCGTGGCGATACCAGCAGATAGAATGCATTGACCCGGAACTGCTGGAGCGCATTAAGGCCAAAGTGGCGAATGGACAATGGTCGTTGGTGGGCGGTTGGTGGATTCAACCGGATTGCAATTTCCCCGGCGGGGTTGGGTTTGAACGACAAATTGATGTGGGGAAACGCTATTTTGAAAAAACATTCGGTTTATTCCCCGAGGTAGCCTATAACGTCGACAGTTTTGGTCATGCTGCAACACTGCCGGGTTACATGCGCGCCGCCGGGCAAAAATATTATGTTATGATGCGACCGCAGGAAAATGAAATGCATCTTCCCGCGCGCATGTTCCGTTGGCAGGGATTCCCCGATTCCCCGGAAGTTTTAACGTTCCGTATTGCCGGTTGCTACAACGCATCAGGCGATGATATTTCATGGCATATCCGCCAATCAATGGAAAACCTGCCGGAAGGCATCACCGACACCATGTGTTTTGTCGGCGCCGGCGACCATGGCGGTGGTCCCACCGCAAAATTGCTAAATTGGTTAATTGAACATAAAAACAGCATCGACGGTTGCGAACTGGTATTCTCATCCCCACAACGTTTCTTTGAAACCATCGCCGCACAGCAGGATAAACTGCCCCTGGTAACCGGTGAATTACAGCACCACGCCATTGGGTGTTACACCGTGGTACGCGGCATTAAAACCCGGGTACGGCAGACAGAGCACAAACTGCAACAGGCAGAAATTATCGCCGCAAACGGCAACGAACAAACCATCGAAAAAGGATGGCGAACCGTCGCTTTTAACCATTTCCATGATATTCTGGGTGGTACCAGCCTGCCAAGTGCCTATGAACAGCAATACAACCAGTTGAGTGGTGCCATCGCCGACGCGGACGAAATATTACAATATACATTGCGCAAAAAAATGGTAAAACTGCCTGCAGACAAAATGCAGCGAATAATTTTCCTCAACGCGTCAGACGCTGAATATAATGGTTATGCGGAATGCGAACCGAAATTTGTAAGTGGCGGCAGATTGCTGGATGAAAATGATGCCGAAGTGCCGGTGCAAATGATGCAGTCGGAGCAGGTTAACGGATGGTTTAAACGTTTGTTGATACCGTTGCAGGTGGCACCAGGCGGTATGCGGGTAATTCGTCTGGAACCGCATGTTACCCAGCATGTTGCGACATCTATCAACAGCACCGTCGACGCTATCAGCAATACCGGTGGCACAGGCATATCATTAGCAACAAATGGGGCAATGTCATTTGCTGATGGAACCAAAATAACTCTGCCACGTTTTGATATGATAAATGACTTCTCGGACAATTGGACACACGTAATTGACCGTTATGCCGAAGGCCCTGTCACCTCGCCAGTATGGAACGCGCCATATATAATAGATAATGGACCATTAATGGCATCAATGGCACAGACAGGCAAAATAGGCGACAGCACCTTAAACGCGGAATGGCGGGTGTATGCCGGTGAACCATATATAGAATTAATTCTTAAAATAAACTGGCGCGAGCAATTTAAACTGCTGAAACTAACCTGTCCGTTAAATGAAAACGCTCCGATGGAGCGGATTGATGGTATCCCCGGCGCATCAATTGCCCGTCCAAATATCGGCAGAGAAACGCCCATGCGCGATTGGACAAAAATTGGCGATTTGGCGGTGGTATCACCAGATACCTACGCGGTTGATGTCACACCTGCCCGTGCGCGCTTCACCCTGCTACGCAGCCCAATCATAACCCACCACGACCCGGACCAGGCCACCGCAATGCGCACCACAATAGCAGACCGCGGAGACCACACCTTCCGTTTCCGTTTTTACAATGACGCAAACATATCACCGGAAACGTTAGACCAGCAGGCATTAATGATGCACCGCCCATTACTGGTGGCAGATTTAACTAAAGGGATGCCAAGGTAAAGAAAACCATAGAATTGAGACATTTGCAAAACCTATTTTTCCTAATTATAGATTGCAGCTTTCAAACCCTACCCCAAGAGAAGAAGGGAAGAATGGTAAATCAGGGACTGACACCGAGTGACGAAGTCAGGAAGGTGTCTTGTCTGTAAGTTAAATAACTTTATATTAAATAGATTATTAACAAATGAGATAAAACTGGCATAAATCATGAAAATTTTGATTCAGCCAAATTTTTGAAAAATTAATGATTTATGCCGATATACGCTTTAACTTTCATCATTGTCATTTGTGTAAAACACATATTCTGCTGTCCCAGAGGGAATAAACAAGGTTTTGCAATTGTCATTACCATAATTTAACTTCAGATTATATTTCATTTGCCACGAAAAGTGGTAATAATTTTGTACCACTTCCGTGCTAAAGTGGTATAAATTTGTACCACTTATACAATTTAAATAATTATTTTAAATTGTATTTGAAATAAATTTTCTTGTAAAATAATTTTAAATAATTTCCCACAAAAATCCTAAGTACCTGATTCTGACACTGTGACCTGGTATTCTTATCATATTAACCAATAAATTTAGTAGCAATTTTCTGGTTGTATTAAATGAAGGTGGGTAAAATGTCAAAAAATAAAGATAAAAATGAGACATGGACAGAATTATTCCGAATATGGGAAGACCCGTCACTTAATTTTTGTGGCAATAATCCCTATATGGTAGTTTCTGCCGTAGAAAATAACCGATGGGAATATCCTACTGAAATATTAAAGGTAAAAGTTGAAAAATGGGTAACAACCAGTAGACCTTCATATAAAAGTGATACAACATTATTTTCACACAGGCAACATAAACATCTAAAAGATATATATGCCAAATATAAACCACCAGAAATAGTGTTGCCTTTGGATGATTTTACACTTTTATATTGGGAGATTATAAATGCAAAAATTCCTGTTGTTGGTTTTTCATCATATTGCGGGTTTGATGGGATAACATATGGTATCTATATTAGCAAAGAATACTCTACGACTATCGAATTAGAATGGTGGTGTGATGGTCCTGAAGAATGGCGTGAGTTCACTTCAGCAGTGAATAACATGTTTGATTTCTTAAAATTACAGGTTGAAAACTATAAAAAAAGATAGATTCATTTTTTATTAGTAGAGAAAAATAGTATAAAGATATATAATATAATGGCAGGAGAATATTTTAAATGACTAAAACTATTTATTTGGTTTCATGTGTCTCAAGAAAACAAGATGGTAGTCACCAGGCAAAAGAATTATATACATCGGATTGGTTTGTCAAAGCACGCGCCTTGGTAGAAAAAACAAATGAACCCTGGTATATCCTTTCGGCAGAATATGGGCTGGTGAATCCTGAGACAGAAATTCCCAATTACAATAAAACACTTAATAATATGTCAGTTAATGAACGACGACGTTGGGCATCTCAAGTGTTAAATGATCTTCAGTCAATCATTAAAACCGGTGACAAAGTAATATTCTTCGCTGGTCAACGTTACCGTGAGTTTTTAATAGACCCATTAATTGCTATGGGTGTAACCGTTGAAATTCCGATGTTTGGTTTACAAATAGGGAAACAACTCCAGTGGATGAAAGAAAGGTTGTCGTTATGAGTAGTATTGAAGATATAAAAACATTCTACCACTATATGGATACACTTAGAGATATTTGCGGTGGTTATAAAATACTTGCAGATTGTCACGGACGAATGCCCTGGTCAAAACGTGGTGTTTACTTTTTCTTTGAACCTGGCGAAGAACGTAAAGAGTCAGGTTCTGGTTTACGAGTTGTACGCGTAGGTACACATGCAGTATCTACAGGTTCAAATACAAAACTTTGGAATCGCCTGTCACAGCATAAAGGAACAACAAGTTCCGGTGGTGGCAATCATCGAGGTTCTATCTTTCGTTTACATGTCGGTTGTGCACTTGCAGCCCGCGATTCATCACTTGTATGCGAAACGTGGTTAACTAACGATGTTTCACGAGAAATAAAAAAACAAGAGTTATTTCTTGAACAACATGTCAGTAATTACATTCAAAATATGCCATTTCTTTGGATTGATATTGATGATGTACCATCAAAAGATAGTAAACGCAGTTATTTTGAAAGAAATTCTATTGCGCTGCTGAGTAATTATAACTGTACTTCACAAGACCGCATTGACACCCCATCATCAACATGGCTTGGTCAATTTAGTTTGAAAGAAGATATACGCAAATCAGGATTATGGAATATTAACCATATAAAAGAAAATTACAACCCAGATTTCCTTTTACATTTGAAAGAATATATTCAACATGTGGAAAATTAACATGAGAATTCGACAAATAAGATTTTCTTCTTTAATATTAGTAGCGGGGGCATACAGTTAATGGTTAAAGAAACGGTAAATTTCGCATAATAATCAGTTTACTCTCAAATTTTCGCCATTTCTCCAATTTTTAATTTACGAAGTCAGTGGTTGGCATCGAGGTATGCAAACGAAGGGTTAAAGAAGAAATGACCCGAAGGCAACCTCCGACTTTTGCCGGAAACAGTTCTAGAAGAATTTTGTTATTTTCAACTTTTTGCGGGTGGTATAATTGCAAATGGATCAATTTTTATTTTCTACTCACAGACAAGACTGCAATACATGAAATGTCAGCATAAAAACAAATTGACATCTTACTACCATAATGCTAACATTTAATTATATTGAATAAATAACGAATCACTTTAAGGATAAAATGATGACAACAGACCTGGTAAAATCGAATACACCGGAAGAGGTTGAACTTGAAAAGAAAAAGACAGAGTTAGAACGGCTTTCTGATATTCTTGCAGAAAAAGAACTTAACCTTGAAGAACTTAAAATATCTGTAATGCATTTCCAACATCGATATTATTCAGAAGTGGGTTGTAAATATGCTGAACTCGACGAAATTCTGGCTCAAATCGCAGAGTTAAAGGCAAGCAAAGAACCACATAATGAAGAATTGAATGAAGACGCGACTAAAGCCCGAACCCAGGCTAATGAGGCGGCGGATGAATATGAAAGCATTGTCAGTGAACCGGTAGAAGAACCATTAAATGCTGAAGATGCAGAAAATGCCAAAAAGTTATACCGCAAAATAGCATTACTTATCCATCCCGACAAGGCAACCGACGAAAAATCCCGTCTTTTACGAACTCGGTTAATGGCAGAATTAAATGCTGCTTATACTCGAAAAGATATCCCAAAAATTAAAGATATCGTAAATCAATGGAACGATTGCCCAGAGTCAGTATCTGGAGATGGCATAGTTTTTGAACTAATAAAAAGCATCCGGGCAATAGCACAAGTTGAAAAACGGTTGGCGAATATTGAACTGGAAATAATTGAAGTAATGAACTCTGATGTCTATATTTTAATGAACAAGGTTAATGACGCGGATTTAACAGATAGAGATATTCTTGCAGAAATGGGAATATCAATTGATTTAAATATTCAAAAGGCACAAGACGAGTTGGCTAAATATAAAGGTTAAATATGTCCACCGAAAACAATAAAGAGAATAAAGATGGAATTGTAAAAGTCAATATCCTTGCGCTTCAGAAAAACTCGTCAGGTTTAGTTCGAAGAGCACTTAAGGATATTGATGTTTTTGCTGATAATCCGAACTTATTAATAAAACCAATAACGAAAATTAATCCGATTGATGGCGCGGAAATGGTGTGGGTGCCGAGTGGATCATTCACTATGGGAAGCCCAAATGGAGTAGGATTAGATAATGAACATCCTGCTCATCAAGTGACACTTTCTGGTTATTGGATGTATAAGTACCCGGTGACAGTGGCGCAGTATGGTGTGTTTTGTGTTGCAACTGAACACGACATGCCAGAATTTAATTTTATAGGTTTCAGTTGGGTTGAAAAATCTGGTTGGGATGATGTTGCATTGCAAAAACATCCTATTGTTAATGTCACCTGGAATGATTGTAAAGACTACGCAGACTGGGCGGGTATAAACCTGCCTACTGAAGCGCAATGGGAATATGCCGCCCGTGGATCAGAAGGTCGCAATTACCCGTGGGGTGGCTTAGCTACATCAGATTATAAACATAACGGTTGGGAAGAATCAAAGTGTTCAAACTACTCAAATTCATATAGTAAGAATATCAGTACCTGGCCGGTGGGGTCTTTCCTGGCGGGTGCCAGTTGGTGTGGCGCTCAGGACCTGGCGGGGAATGTATGGGAATGGTGCGCGGATTGGTATGGTGATTATTCATCTACACCGGCGACTAACCCAACCGGACCAACGTCAGGAGACTACCGCGTGCTGCGGGGCGGTTCGTGGGGCGGCGACAACGACTTCGTTCGCGGTGCCTTTCGGAGCTACTACTTCCCGTACGACTACTACTGCAACTTCGGGTTCCGTTGCGCCTCGTCAGGTCTGTAATTTCCCCTTTATCCTTTACACCTTTTCCCCTTTACAAGGCGCTTGGAGTGCCGCACTGGCCATGGATGGCAGTTTATTTGCGCGAAGCGCAGGATATTGAAAAATTAATGTGTAGTTGTAAACAATTGTCAAAAGTGAAAAATTAAATAACTATAATTGAGCACGAAAAATTACTTGGTAAGTCAATCGGTACTTATGGCGGTAAGCCGATGTATCGTACTATTGATGTTGATAAGATTTATAAGGTAAAGAAGATAAGATAAGAAGGCAAGAAAATAAAAGCAAATAATATCTTTTTTACTGCTTGCCGAATCAGTAATTATTATTTTCTGCAAATTTACAAAGTGATTATAATATATTACGATGTTAGCAAGTCTTGTTATCATTATTTATGATTTTGATAACTGATGTCAGAATACATAAAATTGGCAGTCATAGTAACCAAGCTGCGAGTTCTGACAGAGACAAAATTATTGTAATCTTGTATTATACTGTCAAAGCAGATGTCTATCAGCAATAATATAGTACAATAAAAAAGGAAATTGTCGTTTATATTCAATAATTACTATTAAGTGGTCAATGTTGAAAATTCTTTGACAACTTCAAAGAAAAAAACAGTAATAGTAGATGTTCATGATATCAGCAAGTTATTTAATGTATATTCACAACTATATAACTATAAAAATGAAATAGACGATATATGGTGTAAAAAAGGATAACTAAATGCCAGATACTTTAAATAATGTTTTCGATGACTTTAACAATCATATTATTAATTGGAAAAAAGTTTCAACTGAAATAAGTGTTGTAGGTAATAAATCTTTCAATGAAATTGATGTTAATGATGTTCGTTATATTATTGTCGGTGACAATCCTGGTAAAACTGAAAAGGAAAAAGGGAAATATTTAATAGGTGATTCCGGGCAGAAACTTCGTACTTTCTTTGAAGTTCATCAGTTTGTTGAAGATTTTCGAAAGAACGTAGTAGTATTCAATAAGACTCCACTTTACTCAAATACAACAAAAGAACTAAAGAAAGAAAGAGATAAGTTAAAATCTACCAATTATTATTTTGAATTGCAAAAAGAGATGGCAAAAATTGTTTTTCGTGCGCATAAAGTTTTGGATTTCTCTTGTCCATTGATATTGCTTGGCAATGGTGCTTGCAATATAAGTAAACAAACAGGTAAAGTTTGCGGAGAGTTGCAAAACTTCATAATTGAACTATATAAGCTTTACGAAAATGAATCTCTTACAGTAGATACAGCACATGTGTATTTGTTACATCATACATCGCGCGGTTTTTTCTTTACTGATTTGCTTGAATATTATCATACTAATAACAGGACTTTCGCTTTAGGTCACTTCGACAGGCTCAGTGACCGGTCGCTGAGCCTGTCGAAGCGACCTTTTCCCTTATGAGCGAAAGTCCTGTAATAATAAACCTGTAAAAGATTTAAGTGAAATGTTACTTAAATTAGGCAAGAAAAATATAGAAGAGTGGTGGTCAGCCGCTAAGAAAAGTTGCATCGTAAAGAAAAGTCAAATTAATAATAGTGATAATAATGTTTGAAAAGGAAATTTATGCAACATTCATACAAACAACCGGTAAAGAATATAAATCGTGAAGTTATTTGGGAACATGCAATACGTTCACTAACCTCCGACAGAGAGGAATCAAGAATTTTACAAAAGTCGTATGTTCGTCGTCTGTGGGATTACGTCTTTGATGAGAAGTTACTTCATTACGGACTGGTGGAAAAAGTAGATGATAGTATGCTGGAATCATGGTGCAAATTCGCAGTGACAATATATGGACATCGTCTTCCAAGTGAATTGCGCGTAGCATACCTTTGTGGTCAAGAACCTGAAAACGATTTGTCTGTGCTTCTTTCACTTGGTGTTCGTATTGAAAATATTTGGGCTTTCGAGTCTGACAAAAATATTTACAATACTGCATTAAAGAAAGCACACGATAGTTTTCCTGCTTTGAAGATATACCCGGGCTCTATCAATAAATACTTCGAGTTCTGTCCAGTACCATTTGATATCATATACCTTGACTTTACCGCACCAATATTCAGTCGTGATAAGAAACCGTATCAGTCAATTCATGCATTGTTTGATAATCAGATGCTTACTGAGGTAAGTGCCCTTATCGTAACGTCATCTATTCCTGATCCATCAGATGAAGCGTTAGACTTTCTAACGAGTTACTTTTACACTCAAGCTAATATTGAAGGTACAGTACTTGGTGAGAAAACTGATACAGATGAGCCGATTGATTGGTTAACTGATGGTCCTATCATTTACGGTTTAGAGCCACCACATCTTCGAAAGAAGATTTTAGAAAATTTCGATGCTGCTTATTCTGCCTTTGCTACCCAGTATCCAATATTATATGCTAATATGGTGCAACCACCATATCGAATATTAGGTATTAAAAGTGCAAAGGATCGTTTATTTAACCAAGATGAAGCTATTATTAATGAGGGATTGACTAAGATAAAAGGTAGTCAAGATTGGATTAAGTCATTTCTTAATGGAGAGATTAACAGTGATCCTTCAAAAGGATGGGGACCAGGAGGTGACTTGATTATGAATCCTGAAGCATATTCTACATGGCATTTCGTGAATGCTCTTAAGGAACAGCCAAACAATAAAATGGCTACTGCTTGGTTTAATGAATATAATATGAAAAAATCAGGTTTTTCAAGATTTGATGCGGTAATTATGGGTGATATTTTAAGAAATGTGGGTGAAGGTTACTTCCCAGTATTATCAAAGAGTTTATTTGATGTTCTTCCTGCTATCAACAACGTGCATCAAGGCAAATTATTGTTTTGTGATTTACCTATGTCACACTTATGGACTGAAACCGCCCTGAATCAGATAGGTTACCCCTATCACCCTAAACTAAATAAGCAATTTCGCACGAAATATTGTGCATGTGAGAGAAAAATGATTGTTGATGTCTTTGTATTAGATCGTTGTAGGGCTTTTTATGACTGGTTGCCGATGATAGAATTGTATGCACAGGATCTTTCAAATATTGAACGACAGATGATAGCTCGTATATGTGTTGATGCTATCTGCAAACAGAGAGGACAAATAGTTTCTCAAGTTTATGTAGCTGCTAATCTAATCCGTTTCAATGAGCGTCGATGGTCAGATCAAGCAAAATTACCACCAAGAGTTGAATTGGCAAATA
>CAZNLA010000065.1:0-15929 GCA_964573385.1 uncultured bacterium | reverse complement strand
ACAGATTTATTAGCTTCAACCACTGTTTCTGGTTTCTCCGGTGCTACAACTTCAGTTTTATGACCGGCACAACCAGCACCTATCAGGAAAATTAAACAAATAAATGAAAAAGCGGCATAACATATTTTATTTATAATCATCTTATTTTCTCACCTGTGGTTATATGTTACTTTTACGTGGTAAACAAGTCAAGCAATCATAAACAAAAGTTTGCATTATTTCATTTACCAATTTTGACAATATTGATAAATAACGGCAAAATATATCTGTCATACGACTTATGCTAAATTTGCGAGGTGAAATAAAATGCTAACATCAATTAATGAAATCTTTTCGGATGCAGAACACCGAATGCATGGTGCAATTACAAATCTTGAAGAAGAATTCAGACACATCCGTACAGGACGCGCCAATCCTTCCATATTAGATGGTATAGTAATTGATTACTATGGCACTCCTACCCAAATAAGCCAACTTGCTAATATTGCAACACCTGAGCCACGTTTAATAACCATAACACCGTGGGACAAGGGACAAATTAATGCTATCAGCAAAGCGATTTTAAATAGTGATCTCAGTTTGAACCCAAGCAATGATGGTCAAATGTTGCGATTAGTATTACCTGCATTAACTGAAGAACGTCGCAAAGAATTTGCAAAATTAGCAGGAAAAAAATCTGAAGAAGGCAGAATCGCGATTAGAAATATTCGCCGTGATGCTATTGATCACATAAAAAAATTAGAAAAAGATCATACAGTATCAGAAGACGATTCAAAACGCGCGCAGGAAAAAGTGCAAAAAGTTACAGATGAAAATATTAAAAAAGTTGACCATGTTTTAGATAAAAAAGTTTCTGAGATTATGGAAGTTTAAAAAGATATTAAAAACCGCCGACTAATAATCGGCGGTTTTTCTTATTATAGCGTCACTGACTAACGCGACTTTTTTCATTTCTTTCACATCATGTACCCTGACAAAATCAACTCCATTTGCTATTGATAACGCGACAGTTGCCGCGGTTCCCTCTAATCTTTCCATTACTGGTGCGTCATGCAACAACTTACCTATGGTAGATTTTCGGGATGTTCCTATCAAAACCGGATAACCACAACTTTTAATGTCATCCAGGCGACGAATAATATCCAGATTATGTTCTACGTTTTTACCAAATCCAAATCCCGGGTCCCATATTATCTTATTCTTTTGTATGCCCATACGTAATGCTTTAGATGTTGCTATATTCAGGTAATCAATAATATCTGCAATCACATCTGTATATTTCGGCGAGTTCTGCATTATTTTAGGATCACCAAAGGTGTGCATTAATACGACAGGTATATTCATGTTTGCTACAACCGAAGCCATATTACTATCAAACATTAAACCACTTATATCATTTACCATATCAGCACCGGCACTGATAGCCAATTCGGCAACTTTATGTTTATAAGTATCTACAGAAATTGGTACATTAAAATTATTCTTAATTCTCTCAATAACCGGAATTACCCTGCCTATCTCCTCTTCTTCAGATATTCTTTCAGATCCGGGACGAGTTGATTCACCACCTATATCCAGAATATCTGCTCCGTCTTTAATCATTTTATCCGCAAAATATAATACTTTATCGATATTATTCGCTATTCCATCACCCGCAAAAGAATCCGGAGTAGCATTTATAATGCCCATTATATAAGTGCGTTCACCAATATTAAAATCAATATTGCCACATTTAATTACATTATTCATATATTTTCATTTCCACCGATTATCTGATTTACCTGCAAATGGTATAATAGCCGCGTCATGAATAGATTAATCCTTGGTATAGAAAGCAGTTGTGATGAAACTGCGGCATCAATAGTAGCAGATGGACGTGTGATATTATCAAATATCGTATCATCATCTGAAGCGTTTCATAGCGAATTTGGCGGTATAGTGCCAGAATTAGCTTCTCGAAAACAACTGGAATATCTAACTCCTGTTATTTCTGCATGTATGCAAAAAGCAGGTGTTTCATATAATGATTTAGATTGTGTCGCGGTAACAAATGGACCGGGATTGATTGGTTCTTTGGTTGTTGGCCTTGTTGGCGCAAAAACAATTGCTTATATGCACGATTTACCATTAATTGGTATCAATCATCTGGAAGGTCATTTATATGCTAACTGGTTAAGAATAGAGAATGATAATCGTCCGGAACCAGCATTACCAGCATTAGTATTAATTGTTTCAGGTGGACATAGCCATACTGTGTGGATGCAGGACCACGGCAATTATACTATTCTGGGCCGAACAAAAGACGATGCCCCGGGAGAAGCTTTGGATAAAGCAGCACGACAATTAAATTTAGGATATCCGGGTGGTCCAATCATTGATAAAATCAGCAAAGAAGGTAAAGCAAACGCAATTGATTTCCCCAGAGCGTTGATGCAGGGGACACATAATTTTTCTTTTAGTGGAGTAAAAACCGCTTTAGGTAATTACCTTAGAAAAACCAGTCCCGAAGAAATGGCCAGTATCCCTGATATTGCCGCAAGTTTTCAGGAAGCTATTATGTCAGTACTGGTAAACAAACTATTTGCCGCTGCCGAAGAACTAAATCCTGCTCAGGTTGTTTTAGCCGGTGGTGTCGCCGCCAATAGCAGATTACGCGAATTAGCAGAAATCAAATCAGCAAAAACAGGTTTCCCACTCTCGCTGCCACCACGAATGTTATGCACAGACAACGCCGCAATGATTGCCGCCGCGGCATACTATAAACGTGAACGCAATGAATGCGATGATTACAATTTAGACGCAAGTGCGGCATTACCATTAAGCAAATAAATCAAAAATCCCCTGTAAAAAAAATACAGGGGATTCTTAATTACTGAACTTTTGCATATTAATCACATCGATAAAATCAGTGACCTATTGATGCGACAAATCCATACAGATTTATGTTTGATAGTTAAAATCCGGATATTAAACAGGACTTTCGCTTAAGGTCACTTCGACAGGCTCAGTGACCGGTCGCTGAGCCTGTCGAAGCGACCAATTACTTGCAGATTTCTGCTAAAAAGCGAAAGTCCTGCATAAATTAAAGTTCGCTGATAACTTGTTTCAGTGACTTTATGAACCTTGCATTTTCTGCTTCAGTACCAATAGTAACCCGTATTTTATTAGGATATCCAAAAATGTCTCCGGTTCTTACAATAACGCCCAACTTTAATAAACCATTAAATACTGTTCTGCAGGGTTTTCCGACATCAACCAAAATAAAATTAGCATTGGACGGTACATATTCCATATTCATCTCTTTAAAAGCGGCATACATCATTTGTTTGCCTGCTTCATTAATTTCTCGTCCATTTTTAATCTGGTCGGGGCAATTAAGGCTGGCAATTGCTGCCCATTGAGCGATATTCGCAACATTAAATGGCTCTCTGACCTGATTTAACGCAAAAATCACCTCTTTACGTTTGCTGATAGCATAACCTACCCGTAAGCCTGCCAGAGAATAAATCTTGGAAAATGTATGCATGACAATAATATTTTTGCCATCATTTAAATATGAAATTGAATCCGGATAATCGGGGTCATTAGCATATTGGTAATAAGCGTCATCCAAAACGATTAATACATGATCTGGTATTCGCGCTAAAAACGCTTCTAATTCATTTTTCGTATTAATTGCACCTGTTGGATTATGCGGATTTGCTATATATATAACTTTAGTTTTTTCAGTAACAGCATCTGCCATTGCCTGTAAATCATGCGCGTAATTTTTTAAAGGAATTTTTACAGGTGTCGCCCCCATCGTTAATGTACTGATTTCATACATACTGAAAGGTGGGTCACCCATTACAACCTCATCACCTTCTTCCAAATATGCTACTGAAATAAAATGCATTATTTCATCACTGCCACGACCTACAATTATTTGATAACCTTCAACATTAAGATATTTAGCAATCGCCTGACGTAATTCATAACTATCACTATCAGGATATAGCCTGACATCATTTAAATGTGACTTCATAGCTTCAACAGCTAAAACTGATGGACCTAATGGATTTTCATTTGAAGCTAACTTAATAATAGATGATGGATCTAAACCTAATTCACGTGCAACTTCTTCGATAGGTTTACCCGGAGAATACGGGGTTATCGAATCAATTGCCTTTCTGTATTTTGTACCAATCATATTTGTTCCTCCGTTTATATTTTACTTTTACCAGTACTATACTGCAAGGATAAAATCGTATTATTACTACTTTTTTAGCAATTAACAGATTATTTTTAGAAAATTCATAAATTTTAACTAAAAAATTGTTAAACTTTTTTCTATCGTGGTATAATAAAAAACAGTTAGTAAGTGAAAAGGAGATGGAATGCCAATAATTAGAGTCGTACTTGCTGATGACCATAAAATGTTACGCGAAGGGTTGCGTATTTTATTAGAACATGTAATAGAAGTGAAAGTTGTCGGTGAAGCAGAAAATGGCTGGCAGGCAATAATTACAACAGGTGAAACAAATCCTGATATTGTTATCATGGATGTAAATATGCCGGGAATGAACGGTGTTGAGGCGACATCAGCTATTTCACATAGTTATCCACGCGTTAAAATAATTGCATTATCAGTCCGTAATGATCAGCGGTGCATAAGTGATATGATAGCCGCCGGAGCATCTGCATTTGTGTTAAAAACAAATGCGTTTCATGAACTTGAAATTGCTATCAAAGCTGTGATGAACAATAAGATTTATCTTAGCCCGGAGATAGCGAACACCGATTTAAACCAGAGTTCCGGCGCATTGATAGACCAACTTACCCCACGCGAACGTTCTGTAATGAAAATGCTTGCTAATGGTAAGAAGGCTAATGAAATTGCAGAAGAATTAGGCATCAGTTCGCGTACCGTAGATACCCATCGGCAACATATTGTAGAAAAATTAAATATCAGTACTACAGCAGAAATGGTTAGAATTGCAATTAAAGAAGGTTTAACAGGTTTAGATTAAAAATATATTATGTCACTACGTTTTACCAACCCGGAATATTTATTAATATTACCTGTATTTTTGTTGTATATATGGTATGTTTCTCGTAATACATTAGCGGAATTAGATAAATGGCGTTTTTTGATGTCGTTCTGGATACGTGTGCTTGTGGGAATAGTAATAATTTCTTCAGTTTCCGGAATCCAGATAATCCGTCCTACTACTAATCTTTGCACATCTTTTGTCGTTGATTTATCATATAGTTCCACGCCAATGCAACAGGAAGCGTTATCATATATACAAGAAGCTATAAAGAAAAAAAAATCCAGTGACATGATAACAGTAGTCGCTTTTGGTGAAGACGCATGGTTGGATAGATCATCAGAAGAAAAAAACATGAAAATAGACAGGATTTATAGCCTTCCGCAAAAATCACGCACTAATATTGCTTCTGGTATTCAATTATCAATGGCAGCATTTCCGGAAGAAGCGGGAAAACAAATTGTTATTCTGACTGATGGTAATGAAAATTCTGGCAATGTCTTAGCACAGACAGAAATTGCCGCCACAAATGATATTAAAATATCTGTTATTCCTTTAAAAAGAAGTAACAGTGATGAGGTATTGTTAAGTAAAATCACTGCACCTTCTTTAACAAAAATCGGGTCTTCTATTAATGTTTCAGTAATAGCAGAAACCACTAAAAATATTACAGGTAAATTAAGTTTATTTCGAAACGACATATTATATCTTTCAAAAAACGTAAAATTACAAATTGGCAAAAATATCTTTTCATTTGAAGATAACCTTAATAATTCAGGGCTATACCAATACAAAGCAAATATTGTTGTAGAGAAAAATAATGATGAAATACCGGATAATAATCAGGTTTATTGTTATACACGTGTAGCGGGTAAAACATCTACTTTAATTATTGAAGGAACTGACGGTGAAGGATACCACCTGGCAAGCACATTAATAGCTAATGGTATTGAAGTAAAATCAGGTAATGCTACTAATGTTCCACGAAATATTGCTGAATGCAGTAAATGGGACAGTATAATATTTGTAAATGTTCCCGCCTGGCAGGTATTACCGGAATCAATTGCAGCTATTCAGGGAGCTGTTAAAGATACCGGAATGGGTTTTATGATGACTGGTGGAACAGATAGCTTTGGTGCCGGAGGATATTACAATACGCAGATTGAAAATATTCTCCCTATATCTATGGATACAAAAAAGAAGAAAAAATATTCCTCAATTGCTATTGTTTTGGTCATTGAATATCTCGAGGAACAGGCTATAACCAACAGAGCAATTGAAGCAGCAAAAGCAACTGTCGATATGCTGTTACCTACTGACAAGATTGGTGTTGAAAATTGTGGTTATGACAAAAACTTATGGCCAATCCCTATGCAACCTGTTCAGGATAAAGAAAAAATTAAAAGTGAAATGGATAAAAAATTACAGGAAATGTATGATCCAGCAACATATGAAAATCATCTGCAGGAAGCAGCGAATGTTTTAATGAATACGAAAGCAGATGTGAAACATATTTTGTTAGTCGGTGATGGTGACGCCACTATGCACAGTGGTTGGGGTACCATGTCATCCACTTTGCGAAATATAAGGAAAGCTGGTATTACGGTATCTGCAATTTCGACGGGTATTGAAGGCGTCCCTGGATTAAATGAGATGCAAAAGATAGCTTCTCAGGGTGGTGGTGTAGCATATGAAGCTAAACGACCAGAAGATTTACCACGCCTTTTAATTCGTGACCAGCAATCTGTAACCAGACCACCAATATATGAAAAACCTTTCAGAGTTATCCCACTTGACACTGTTCATGCAACAACAAAAGATATTGATTGGGATAAGTCACCACCATTAACAGGATATACTGTAACGTCAAATAAAGAAAATGCCCCTACTGCAAAGGTATTAATTACTTCTCCGGAAAATGATCCAATATTTTCTGTATGGCAGTACGGTTTAGGAAAAACTGCTGCTTTTACATCTGATCCATCACCTCATTGGGGATTGTACTGGATTGACTGGCCGGATGCGCAAAAATTCTGGGTACAATCAATCAGGTGGATATTGAGAAATTCAAAAGAGTCTGATTTACAATTAGATGTTTTTGAACAAAATGGTAAAGGACATATTGTAATTGAAGCTATCGACAAAAATGAACTATATAAAAATGGCCTGAACTTATCTGCCAGAGTATCTCATATTGAAAATGATACTTTTGTAGACCCGCGTAGTGAAACTGAAATTGTAGAAATTAACCAGACTGCACCCGGTCATTATGAAGGAACTTTTAATACTAATGATAATGGAGCATACCAGATTACTATAATTGATACTAAACTTAATGGTGAAAAAAGATTGCAGCAAGCAACATTGGTAATACCTTATTCACCTGAATATGGTATTACTAAAACCAATTCAGCCTTAATCGCGCAAATTGCTGAAACCGGAAATGGTGAAGTAAATCCCAAAGCTACTGATATTTTCGGAAGGCTTAGATTCGGTGCCCGTACTTTAACCGACTTATGGCCGATGCTGATATCATGGATTGCATTTATATTCATCTTCGATATTGCTGTCAGACGAATAGTTATTCCCCCATCTGACTTAATGGTTTTTATAAATAGATTTAAAAATGCATTTAAGAATAAATCATCATCATATTCCGAAGAAATTAAACACGATGAAAATATAGGAACACTTTTGAACGCGAAGTTTAAGACAAAAGAAAATATCACATATAATTTATCACCTGATAATATCAACAATGATGACTATTTAAAATCAACCGATGATGATACCGAAGTGAAATCAGCTGAGGTTTCTGACATTATTCCGCAACAGCAATCTACCGCAGAACTTTTATTAAAGAAGAAAAGAGAAAGAAAATCTGAATAAAAAAAGACCTGATAAAATATTATCAGGTCTTTCATTTCATTTTCTAACTTTATCGGTTATTGTATGTTATCGTAGAAAATCGGACATTTTTCTGTACCGGCATATGTTTCTACGGTTACTTTATCCATTTTATCGCCGACTTTAACCGCATCGGCAACTTCTTGTCCGGATTTTACCCATCCGAACGCTGCATACTTGCCATCCAGGAACTTGGCATCACCTATGGTGATAAAAATCTGTGAACCCGCTGTATTGGGTTCGTTTGTGCGTGCCATAGAAATGACACCTTTTTTATGTGTGAGAAGTGGGCTGATTTCTAAATTAATATTATATCCCGGTCCACCGCCACCAGTTCCTTGTGGGTCTCCACCCTGAATAACAAAGTTTGGTTCCACACGATGATAAGTTAATCCATCATAATAACCTGATTTAATTAACTTAATTAAATTAGTACTGGTATACGGCATTAATGCAGATTCCAATACAATTTCAATCTTTGCCCCATTTGACATAGTGATTACCACTAAATGACGACCAGCCTTCTGTGTTTCTAATGTTTCTGCCAGGGTTGGCGGGGTAACTTTCATAACCTTCTCCTTTTTGACATCACCCGCGGCAAACGCGGCTGATAATAAGACACAAAACAGTACTACCACCGGTAATATTTTTGTTTGCATAATTTGTCTCCAATTAATTTTATTGCATATTCAGGGTGACACAGGTAGAATAATAACCGAAGCGGTTAATTGTCAAGTATTTATCAATAATGAGGTTAAAATGAATCAAATAAAAGTTCATATTGAGTTATGTCGTGACGGTGCAGTATTACCCAAATACGCGAATATTAATGATGGTGGCATGGATATTACGCTTCCTGAAGCAATTATCATACCGGCAGGAAAGACATTAATTGCGCCTACCGGATTAAAAGTAGCATTGCCAGTGGGTTGGATGTTATTGGTATTCCCACGTTCCGGAATATCCGTCAAAACCGGACTGCGCATTGCAAATAGTCCGGGACTAATCGATACCGGATACCGTGATGAGATAGGTGTTATTCTGCATAATACCGGCAATAATGACATAGATTTGCCTGCAGGCACTAGAATCGCCCAATTAGTACTAATGCAAAGGACAGAGATTATTTTTGATGCTGTAGAAAATGTAGCGGATATCGGCACAAATCGTGGCGGTGGATTTGGTTCAACGGGATTATAAATCATTCATTAAATCCACAATTACTTTATTGGCAAACCTGAAATTTTCTTTTGATAATTTCAGGTTTTCATTAATAATCACCAATATACCATCAGCTAATAATTTGTTGTAAATACCAGATACATCAGAAATATTGCATCCCCATTTCTTCTCTAAGGCAACGATATTGAATCCATCACTCATACGTAATCCTAACATTACTTCTTCCAGCATTCCATTTTTAGAACAGTTACGTTCTGCGTAATTGACTGGTGATATATGTGATTCCATTATTGATATATAGTCGAAAATATTATCGGTATTCTTAAACCTGAGTTTATTTAAATATGACACGGCAGAAGTGCCGATTCCCAACGAATCTTCCCCTTTCCAATAACCAATATTATGTCTGCATGCTTTATTTTCCAACGCAAAATTTGATATTTCATATTGACCATAACCGGCAGCAGATAAATATTTAACAGCATTTATATACATTTCATCTTCATCACTATCATCCGGTAATAATATTTTCCCCTGGTTAATCATTCCGGCTAATGCAGTTCTCTCCTCAACAATTAATGAATATGATGAAATATGATCTGGTTTTAATTCTATTGCTTGTTGAACTGTATTCTGCCATGAAGATAACGATTGTCCGGGTATTCCAAACATCAAATCAATATTAAGATTAAATAATGGATTTAAAATATTTATCGTGCTTATAGCCTCATCTTTATTATGGATTCTTCCAAGTAATTCAAGTTCATGATTATTAAATGACTGCACCCCTATGCTTACACGATTTATTTTAGTCTTTTGCAAAACTTCAATAAAACTCTCATTAGCTGTGCCGGGGTTAATCTCAATGGAAAACTCTACGTCTTCAGATAAATTATATAAATTCGTAATTTTCTCAGATAATTCATATATTAATTCCGGCTTTAAAATTGACGGAGTTCCCCCACCGATATATATCGAATTAACAACTCTATCAGATATTAATTCTGATTGTTTTGTGAGTTCATTTATTAATGCATGAAAATATTTAAGTTGTAATTCTAAATTACCGTAAAGTGACACAAAATCGCAATAATTACATTTCTTAACACAAAATGGAATATGAATATATAATCCTAAATGATTACTGCTCATTTTGAATTCACAGTTGCAGGATTAAGCGTCTCAAAGTATGTTTTAACCATTTCTTTATCTGCTATCGGGATATCCTCACTCTCAACTGCCGAATCTGCTCTTTGTTTGTATTTAGCGAAATATTCGTAATAAGGAACTTTACTGGTTGTTGACTTACCCGGTTTACCTTTAATTTTTGACGGAATAGTTACAGACATTGAAGCATTGGAATAATCTATCTTTAATTCAGAGTTTCCTTCGGTATTTCCGGGTTGTGAACCGTTATTTTTACCTGTTAAGGTATTATGTTTACCATTATTCTTGCCAGGATTACCATTATTACTTCCCGGAGTTCCATTTTGCTGGTTTCCGGAGTTTTTATTATTGGAATTATTTGAGTTTTCAGGTTGTTTGCCACCAACTTTTCCATTTCCTTGTATTAGTTGTTTTACACCATTACTGCCTTTATTACCGGCAGATATTCGCCATTTAATCTTTCCCGCAGCATTCTTCAGTGATTTACCGGCATTCTTAGTTCCATTTTTTTTATCATTCTCTAATTGTTTTGCGGCTTCTTTCAATGCCTTTGATAATTCATCAGAAGACATATTCTTGAATTCATTTTCCAGTTGTTTTAAAGAATCAGCCATCTCTTTTTTTTCTGCGTCACTCATTTCTCCCTGTTGCATTTCATCGCCAACTTGCTGTAATTGTTCTGTTAATCCATCAACATCCGCGTTTTGCAACATATCAGAAATTTTATTCATCCTTTCTTCAATCTCTTTTGCCAGTTTATCTTCCGGTGGTAATTTATCTAAATTCGCACCTTTTTTAATTTCTTCATTTACTTTACCCGCATGTTCGCGTAATTTTGTCATCTTTTTTTCTAACAACTCTTTCAATACCTTTCCGGCATTTTTCATTGCTTCACTATCTTTCTTAAACTCATCAGCAGTTATTTTTTGTCCAATTTCATTTAATCTGTTCTCAATTTTATTTAACTGTTTCATAGCTTCTTTTTTCGAAATTCGTCTGCGCTCCATTTTTTTACCTAAATTACTCATATTTTTTGATATTTTCTTTAATTCAGGATATTTTTCTGCTTCTGGTATCTTTTCCAACTCTTTTGCTTGTTTTTGTAAATTAATTCCTGTTATATGAATTAATTCACGTTCGGAACGTTGTTCCGGAGTTAAAAACCATGGTATTTCCGGAAGAAAATATAATAGAAAAACAGTAGTCCAAATTATTGCAATAAAAATATGATTTCGTCGCCATGATATTTTAAATAATTCATCAGGATTCATCTGTTTTAAATTAATAATAGCTTTTTCATGAATCAACGCGTAAAACTCGTTATTTTCATCTTTAAATACTGCTGCGGTGGATATAGAATTATCTGATTCCGAATATTTTTCAATTGCTTTGGCTATTTCTACTTCACTTATTTTCTTTGCAATAATTATGGTTACTCCCATCAGAATGCTGAAGAAAACAATACCCGCTAACATTAACAGTGAAATAAAATGCTCTGTAAGTAAATCAACTATTAAAATTGAGCATGAAAATATACCGGTATAGAAAAGCCATTGAGATATTGATTTCTCAATTAATATTAATTTGATTCTATTTTTGAATTTGCTTAATAAAGAACTATATTCATCTGTTCTGATCATGCTCATCCTCAATTACTGTTGGTAATTTTGTTGGATCATACCATACTGGCAAAGTTAAATAGCCCATACGTCTTGTTCCCATCATAATATCCATTCTGATTTCATATACCATCCCTTTTCGGATATTTTTGGGAATAAATAATTCACGAATAATTTCTTTCTTTGAAAAAGGAACCAAATTTGCGATTTCGGATTTACCTTCGTCGCCACCTGGTTGTTTTGAAAAACGTAATTCAATTGCAAAAGGACCACCAATTAATACCTGGTCGTTAAATAATGAAACCTGTACTTTATTGTGTATTCCTTCTCTCAAAGTTAATCGTGAAGGTGAAAACTGAATAAATGAAACCTGTAAACGTTGCACATCAAAATTTTCACCCATATCTACAAATAGTGGAAATTCATTTATAGGAAAAACCGCGGTATTTTCAGTAGGTTTTAAATCAATAACATTACCCCAAATATCTGTTGTTGAAATTGCGGTTGCCCGCGTGTTAATTGCTACTGCCAACGGTTTTGATGTTTCTGTCCATGCTACTAATTTATATCTTGGTTTCTGCGCGTTTTTATCTTTTTGTTTTTCACCAAATTGAAAAATATACGCTCTGGCATTTGCGGCATTGGGTGCCGATAATGGCATACATGCAGTTGCGCCATTTAATTGACTCAGACTATTTCTTAACGCTATTAAGGACGGGTTTGCTGACCCATCCCGCGCAACAATAGGCAGGTCATGTGGTGAATCAGGATTATTACGCCAAAAAGTTCTTTCTATACCAGCAACACGGTCTAATATTGTCGCCCTAACAACTAATGCTGCCTGAAAAATGGCTACTGGTATTGTGCTTTCTTTTGCCGGGTCAAAACCATATTCCATCACCCAGCATTTAGGAAACTTTTTAAGTTTCTTTTTCGCTTCTGTTAGGATTTCCGGCAAATCTATTATTGGTGGTGCAGGATTAGTAACCATTTCCGGTATACCACCGAAACTGTATTGCATGCCAATTATGTCATCACCAGTAGGAAGTTTATTATCAAATAATTCTTTTGCATTCCATTTACATGGGTATTCCAGAGTAAAAATAGCCTGTAAAGAATTATCCAATTTTCTTATTGCGTCTCTTCCCTGTTTTAAATGTCCAAATTTAATCCCTCGTAATTCCGTATATGTCGGGTCTGGCTTTACCCGTAATAATTCCCAAATTTTTACTTGCGTTTTATAACGAGACACGGCAGCAACCAGTGACTCACGATATTCTTTAGTCGCCTGTGTCGGGTTTAATGAAGGATTTAAAGCAGTTTCAGGTACAAATGCGGCAACAACCTTCATTTTTCTCTTTGTTACAGTTTCTGATATAAAACTGTCATATCCTGATGTACGTTGGATAGTTGTCCCACCCGGAAGCCATCCGAATAATGGAAATCGAATCCACTGTATTCCGGCAGAACTCAACAAATCAAGATCAGATGCTACCCGGGGTGCATCTAAAGCACCGGTGTAACTTATCCCAAAAAAGTCATTTCTCTCTATAATTGCTCCATCCCAAACACCTGCGTTAGTTATGGAATAACCTAACTTTTCGCCTTCAACCCAAACCTCTACAGTATATGGCCCACGTGGTAACTGGTCAGAATTTGCAAATATTATTCTTTCATAAAGTTTGTTTTTTGCTGGTAATACTCTTTTTACTTCATTTCTGTAATATTCACAACCAAATGGTGTTGCCACCCTAACCACCACATTTGCTTCCATTTCATCACCGGGATTATACAAAATGGCTGTCATGTTAAAAGGAGTACCATATCTGAACAGGTTACCTTTTTCTGCACAATCAAATGTAATAGTAACGTGATTCTGGTCATAATCCGGTGAAACTGTAATATTTTCATCCTGTGCAAATGCAGACATATATAATGTTACGAGAAACAAAGATAAAATTAATCTTTTTATCATTTCCATTCCAATACTTCTCCCAATGGTCTTCTGGGTTTATACTCCGGTATTTCCAAAGGTTTCCCAATTGTAATAAGACCAGCCAATTCTTCTTTGGGTTTTAATTCCAAAGACAGTTCGATATCTTTTCGTGCTATAAAAGCCTCTGTAATCCAGTTAGACCCATAACCGCGTGATTGTGCTACTAATGTAATATATGCCATAACCGCGCCTAGTGACTGATAATCCGGATATGAATATAACCTGTCAACTTCCCATGCTGACATTCCATGATCCATTAAAATTGAATTCATAGGATGAGTATATCCGGTATTAACTACACCTATTACAAGCGGGGCTTTACCAAATGATAAAGACAGTTCTTTAATTACACCAATTTTTTGTGTTGACATTGTAAATTCCGGCCAACTTGCCATTGAATCAATGCGTTTTTCCACTAATCTTGCAATTAAACCTAATAAATTGCTATCAGTTATAGCGATAAATCTCCATATCTGACGATTACCGATATTTGGGGCCTGATGAGCAAGTGACAGTATTTCACGAATTACGGATATCGGAACCTTCTCATTTGTAAACTTATATATTGACCGTCTGGTTCTTATTAATTCATCTATTATCTGTTCTGACATATTTTCTCCTGTAGACATTTCTGCTAGTAAGTTTTAGAATACTTTTGTATGAATAATTTATTTATTTTATCTTTTTCTGAGCCAATTGAAAATAATTTTATAATCACCGGACAAACATACCAACATTTAATAAAAGTGATGCGTCGCAATATAGGTGATAAACTAACCATTGCCGTCGATAATGGCAACACCTATCTTGCAGAAATTGTGCAAATTAATCGAAATGACGTAATTGCGACAATAATCTCAGAAATAAACCCATGTGGTATTTCTCCTTTAAATATTACCCTTTTTCAGGCTGTTATAAAAGGTGATAAATTTGAATTAGTTATACAAAAAGCAGCAGAATTAGGGGTAAACTGTATTATTCCTGTTATTTCAATACGAACAATTGCAGATATTGCTAATGATAAAATTAAAAACAAAGTTGAAAGATGGCAGAAAATTGCTGATTCTGCGTGTGAACAAACTGAAAGAAGTAATAGATTAATAATAAAAGACCCTGTAAAATTTAAAAATATCATTTTTAACGAAAATTGTGACCACTTTTTTTTTCATGAAAGAAACGGCAACAAATGGCCAGAAAACACTAAAAAAGAAATTTCATTATATATCGGTCCGGAAGGCGGATGGGATGATAAAGAAACAGAATTTATGTTAGTAAATAAAATTAATCCAATAAATATGGGTAAACGCATTCTGCGGTCAGAAACTGCCGCCATTAGCGCAATAACTATTACACAATTTAAATTTGGTGATTTAAATCCCGGGTAAAATAAAATTTATTTAGCTGAAATATATTTTGAGTTTTTCAAATAAAACCGCCATGGTTTATCTACAGCATTCGTTATTCCTATTCTGCACCTCTCAACAATATTATCATCACTTACATTAATTCCTTTGCAAATTATAAATGGTTCTTCAACTAACAGGTGTCCATTTAATGATTTATCAATGTTAAATGCCTGTGTTAATTTTCCAGGACCATTACATAAATTAACTCTTTTAGAAATTTTTCTTGATTTTTCCATCAATTCAATCCCGCTTATCGGTTCAATTGCACGAATTAAAACAGCTTCCGGTATACCAACTGCTTGCGTGACAATATTTAACATGTAATGATTTCCGTATGTAAAATAAATATAGGCAGTACCTGGAAATCCAAACATTTTTTCATTTCTCAATGTCTGCCTGTGATATGTTGTTCCATCAGGTAATACGCGTACAGCATGACACGCCGGGTCGTCCTGCAAATAAGCTTCTGTCTCTACAATATATCCGGAAATAATATTTTCACCAATTTTTCTTATTATTTTTGCACCGATTAATTGCTTTGCAACCACTAAAGTTGGCAATAAATAAAAATTATCTAAAAAAAAATGCATTTCTTCTGTCATATTGCTATTTTACCCTTGAA
>CAZNLA010000064.1:0-16252 GCA_964573385.1 uncultured bacterium | reverse complement strand
TCCAGTCCGGTGCCTGTTCATTGGGTTGGTTTTAATCTGCAGGAAGTATTAAACCAGTGTATGACGATTATTCGTCAGGAACGTCAGGGGATAATTCCACCTGCCACCACTATTATCCATGCTGTTGATTTTGCGGAATATAAAACGCAACAGCAATCACCCGGCAAACGCGCGACGTTGCCGTCAATGCCATCATCCTATAAAAAAGGAGCACCCACCGTATGATCAATTCGCATCATCAACGGGGATTTACCCTCATTGAACTTTTGGTAGTAATTGCCATTATTGCAATTCTTGCTGCCATTCTCTTTCCGGTATTTGCCAAGGCCAGAGAAAAGGCACGACAAACCACCTGTACCAGCAATCAACGGCAAATTGCTGCTTCGGTACAAATGTATGCGCAGGACCATGAGGAACTGCTACCGGGTATTAACACCATCTGGACAGATATTGATGTTGACCCGCAGGTACTTATTTGCCCATCACAGGGAGTATTGGATACAGGTGCATTCAACGGATATGTTTATAACGCCGGACTTGGTAACCCGTCGGTCTCTATGGGTGAAGTAAAATCGCCGGATGCCACATACCTGACCGCGGATGGCATTTACACCGGGGTATCGTGGAAAGCGGCTAATGTCGCCTATGACCAGGACGATTTTGATGCCAGACATTCCGGCAAGGCAGTAATCAGTTATCTTGATGGCCATGTAACCACCGGAACACGTGACCAGTTAGTGGCTGAAATATCCACCAATGGACAGATTCAGGCACTGGATGTATTTACATATGGACTGGCTAACCCGGTTTATGTACCGGTAAATTACAATAATCCGGCAAATGGATTATTCGCGGTTGACTACGCGGCAGCATCCAATATTAACAGTCTTAAATTAGCGACATCATGGCCTGCTGGTATGTTATCACAGGTAGGAAACTCCGGATATGTTTTATACGGATGGGCAGGCGCGACAACTTTTGATGCTAAAACATTAGTATTGCCGGCAACCAGTCCTTTTTCCATACCTACCCTAAGTATAGGCGGAACAAATCCATTTACCGTCGCGTCCGGACGTTACCCAACCAGCTATCAGATTGATGCTACAAAAGAAACAGGTGGTGCAGTAGGCGGGGTCAACGCAGGTGGTTTTGGACTGATATTTACCGTAAACGACCAGAAAACACATTATGTTACATTGGACGCGCCAAATTACCAGGGAAGCGCGGGTTGTCCTCGCGGTATTATCCGTCTTAGTATGCCCGGGGTGGATGGTGGCGCGGTTTATAATTTATCCACCGAACCAACTAGCATAAGCACCAGTCGAATTATGCAATTTAAGTTCAAACTTAACACTGTCGGTGGCACATTACGGCTTTCATTCGGTAATTGCTATGTAAAAGCTGTGTTTTTTGATACAGATAAGTAAAGTTTAATTTTGATAACTTTAAAGGGGAATATGATGAAAATAAAAAACAGACCATTTAATGGTTTTACATTAATTGAACTTCTTGTGGTAATTGCCATTATTGCCATTTTGGCCGCCATACTGTTTCCGGTATTTGGCAAAGCCCGTGAAAAAGCCCGGCAGATGAGTTGTTCCAGCAATCAACGGCAAATCGCGACATCAATACATATATGGGCACAGGACCACAATGAAGCATTACCCATGACAGCAAGTATATGGAGCGATATTAATCTGAAAAGCGGAATTACCCAATGCCCAACCGCCGGGAAAAATATCGATAATTCCTATGTATACAACGCCACATTAAGCAACCTTTCCATCGGTAAATTGGATAATCCGTCTGCGGTATATCTGACTGCGGATGGAATAAACAGTGCGACTGCGGGTAAACCCGCCAATATCGCCAGTGCCGCAACTAATATTGACGCGCGGCATTCAAACAAAGTGGTTGCCAGCTTTTTGGATGGCCATGTCAGCCAGGTTATAAAAGACGATTTGCTTGCGACAATGTCTACTGGTGGCACTTTTATGGATGATTTGTGGACATTAGCAATTGCGACACCAGTAATAATTCCCATAAACACCGGAAACCCGGCAATGAATATGCCGGCGGCGGATTTCGGTGCCGCGGCAAATGGTCGCGGGCAATCATTAATCGCACCCTGGCCAAATGGCATGTTGGGCAGAGTCGGAAGCGCCGGTTATATTCTGTTCCGTTGGAATGGTACTGGCACATTTACGACCAATACATTATGTTTTCCATCAACAAGCCCCATCGCCGTTGTTGGACTTGCTGTCGGTGGTGCCGATGGCATGGTGGGTACCGGTGTTGGCAGAGCAACCACCAGTTATAAAATAGGTGCTACTGTAGAGGTTGGCAATAGTCTTGGATGCGCAAACTGCACGGGAAAATCGATCTCATTTACTGTGGCGGATGGTCGCACCCACTATATTACCATTGACTCGCCTAACTATCAGGGTACAGGTCGGCCGCGCGGACAAATAGCTTTGCGTCCCACCGGTTCAACCGGAACCGGCGCAATATTCGATTATACCGCCGAATCCACCGGTGATGGCAACAGAATTATGCAATTTAAATTCCGCAGCAATATTCCCGGAAACTCACTGACATTATCTTTTGGAAATGCTCATATTAAAGGCGTATTTTTTGATTAATAAACGTATCACTTTTTAATCTATTTAATCATTCGTATTTGATAAAGGTCACTTCGACAGGCTCAGTGACCGGTAGAAATCACGGTCACTGAGCTTGTCGAAGTGACCTTATGGGAAACCTATTAAATATGAAAAATGAAATGAATGCTGAATTGCCAAACCTTTTTCTTTTTTCCAACGGTAACGCGGTTGTCACTGCTGACGATTGGCAACTGCGCAGGAAAGAGATTACTGATATTATCGTTGATATAGAATATGGTGGAATGCCGCCAATACCAGAATGCACTGAAAGCGAAGTTCTGCATACGGCAAGTGTCGCGGCATTACCCGGGTCGCATTTTATAACCATAAGAATAATCACCGGACCGGATAAATCATTCTCTTTTATCATGACATTGCTGGTGCCACCGGGAGACGGACCATTCCCGGTGGTACTTAATGGCGACGGGTGCTGGAAATATGGCAACGATGCTGTCGCGGCCGAGATAATCCGGCGTGGTTATATCTTTGCGCAGTTTAACCGGGTAGAGATTGCTCCTGACATATATAATTCCGACCGAAACAGCGGGATTTATCTGGTTTACCCGGACGGCAAATATGGCGCGTTGTCGGCATGGGCATGGGGATATCATCGTTGCATTGATGTCTTGGAGAAGATGACTTTAGTCGACACATCCAAAATAGGTATTGTCGGCCATTCCCGTGGTGGCAAAGCAGTTTTGTTGGCAGGCGCAACGGATGATAGAATTGCCGTCACATCTCCCAATAATTCCGGTTGCGGTGGGGCGGGTTCTTACAAATTGCAGGGACCAGAATCTGAAACCATTGCAGACACCATGCGGGCAATACCATATTGGTTTAACCCGGATTTCAACAAATATATCGGTTGCGAACAGGATCTTCCATTTGACCAGCATTTTTTAAAGGCTCTTATTGCTCCACGCGCACTTCTGACCACTGAGGCTTTAGGCGATCTTTGGGCTAATCCCACCGGAACATGGTTTACCCATGTTGCCGGCAGTCAGGCTTTCAGTTTTCTTAACGCTACTGATAAAATAGGAATACATTTCCGCGAAGGTGGCCATAACCACGGTTTTAACGACTGGTGTGTCTTTCTTGACTTTATGGATTGGCAACTATTCGGCAAAACATCAGCGATAGATTTTAATAAAAATCCATTTGTGTAAATCAAATAAGATGTATCATTCTTATACAAAAACGACCCCAGAGCGGGTCGGATGTTTATAGGATTTAAATACAATAGATATTTCGACCCCAGAGTGGGTCGGATGTAATTACCAAAATTTTTTATTTGTAAAGAGATTGTTTTACTGCCACCTTACATCCGACCCACTCTGGAGTCGATTAACTTCTTTTAGCATCAATGCTATAGAATATGAGTATAAATTTCAAGAAATATTCTTTTTTGAGTACAATCCAACCCCTTTAGGGGTGACATGTTAATAGTCGAGAATGATTATAATGAATAATAAACCCCGTTCAGGGGTGACATGTTAACGTTTCTATATTCCATTCCCGGTTCTTAATATAAAACATTATTAACATGTCGCCCCTAAAGGGGCTTGATATTAATAAGAATCATCATTTGCTATTAACATTTCACCCCTGGGGTTGGATTGTAGTTGATTTTGAATGTTGCTTTAATAATCAAAACCTTCATTTTAAACTCCCCTCCTTGCCAAGGAGGGGTGGCCGAAGGTCGGGGTGGTTTTCGCCTACTACAAACCTGCAACATAAACATTTAAAAAAAATAGGTTTTGCAAGTGTCTGGATGGATAAATAAATAAATATTCAATAAATTTATTTCCCCCTTGACATATCAATAAGCCTGATGTATTCTTAGTCTATATTTAACAAAAGTTAATTGAACTAATGAATGTAAAGCCGATAAAAAATCGAATAAAGCGGTCATACCGGTTAGATGATGCTCTGGATACTTTACGAATGCGTATTGTTCAGGGAGAATTTCTTCCGGGTAGCAAAATACCTACCCAGGATGATTTAATGAAAGATTTGGGGATAGCAAAAGCCACCATGCAACGGCTGTTTGATATTCTCACTTCTGATGGCTTCATTGTCCCCAACGGTTCCAGTGGCACTTTTGTTTCAGAAAACCCACCTCACCTATCACGATTCGGCATAGTTTTTCCATTTACAGAAAATGACATCATACATTCCCGTTTTTTTATGGGGATACTGTACGAATGCCGGCAATTTATGGCACAGACGAACTGTTCGTTTTCAATGTATTATCAACCGCATCCAACAGATAACAAAGAATATGAACGTCTCCTGGATGATATGAAAAATCACCGGCTTGCCGGGGTGATTTTCACCTCAGATGTCGGGTCTCTTCTTGGTACAGAAGTAATGATGATTAACGATGTCCCACGGGTAATCATGATGTCTAATAGCAATACATTTGAACCGGTAATCCCCATCGTTTATCCAAATCATAAAGATTTTATAAAAATGGCTACGGAACATCTTGCAAGTGATGGACGAAAACGGATTGCTAATATATCTATTTACAACCATTATTCAGAAAAATTACAACTGTTAATTTCTAATGAACTTAAAAATTATAATATGATATCAAAAAAATATTGGCAACTGATAGCTGATCCCACTTCACCTGAAACTATCCGCAACGCGGTGCATTGCATGATGAAACTACCGCCTGAAGATCGTCCTGATGGTATGATTATTTCTGATGACAACCTTGTTGAGGATACAGTAGCCGGATTGGTCGATGCCGGCATACGAAGTTCTGAAGAGTTATCTATTGTTGCCCACGCCAATTTCCCATTATGTCCAACCAGTCCATTGCCGGTAGGTTATATAGGATTTGACCTGCAACATGTTCTCAACAAATGTATGGAAATTATCAGCCTGGAAAGGCAAGGCATAATTCCGCCAACAGCCAGTTATATTTCAGCTATTAATTACGCTGAATATAAAAGTATTAATAAATCAAATGGTAAAAAGATACCATTATCTGCCATACCTAAAGTAAAAAAAGGAGCAAAAGTATGAACAAATTCTCTCAAAAAGGTTTCACCCTCATCGAATTGCTGGTCGTGATTGCCATTATTGCAATCCTCGCCGCAATTCTGTTCCCTGTCTTTGCACGAGCACGCGAGAAGGCGCGACAGACTACCTGCAGTAGTAATCAACGACAGATTGCTGCTTCTGCGCAAATGTATTGTCAGGATCATGAAGAGATGTTACCTAATATGAGTACTGTATGGAAAGACATTAATGTTGACCCTGGAGTGCTTAATTGTCCGACTAAAGGCAAGTCAATGCCAATTGGGTATGGGTATAACTCCTGGATAAGCAATAAATCTATGGGAGAACTATCTGATCCTACGACTTCATTATTAACAAGTGATTGTAATAACAGTAGCAATATACTTGCCAGCTCATCAGATGTTGACAAAAGACATAGCAATGGTGCTATCTATAGTTTTGTTGATGGACATGTTGAATACAGAACTAATCAGGTTGTCTTCTTCACAGTTATGTCAGACTTAACTGCAAGTGCCACACTTACTCAAAGCGGAAATTATGGTGGTTATCCATCTGACAGACTACGTGATTCAAGTTTCTTTGGAACGGAATGGATCACGGACAGTACCACCCTGGCGTGGGCAAAATACAATTGGGCGAAGCCGCTGTATATCGGCTATGCGCTACTCCTTGGCAATCCCGGTCGTGTACCAGATAGTATGAAAGTTCAATATTCAGTAAATGATGATGGTACCTGGGTCGATGCTGGTTCTGTCGTTCCTGCCCTTGGCAGTAATCTTTACTATGTGCCAGTGGCAAAGACCGTGAAGGCGATACGTGTATTGCTATCACGCAACACTGCAACCTATTCTGACCTTACCGCTTTTCATGTATACGGTTCAGTTGCACCTGCAATCGGTACCTTGAATATTGCACCAAATATAATGTCAGCTTCATCTGTACAGTTAATAAACACCTGGGAGCAAGATCCCGGAAATCTGAATACTTTCTGGAGCAATAAGGATACCAGTGGCGATTTACCACGCGCAAACGGCAATATGGCCAGCAAACCGCAAGCTATTCTGACATGGACAAGTGACCAGACAATCAGCGGATTAGAAATTGCAAATATGTCATGGTCGTATTCTGGAGGCAGCATCTATGGAATGACTATTGAAGCATTAGCCACAGGAATTAATCCCGCATCAGCAGCCGCTACAGACTGGATAAATGTATTAACCTATAACGATACATCTGCTGCGCCAAAACTGATTGATGGACAATTTACCAATGGTTCTGTATCAACACGTGCTTTACGTATTACCATAACATCAGTACAGGATACTCAAAGCAATACACCAAGGGCAGGTGGTGGAATTACCGAAATCGTAGTAGCTGGTGGTTTTATACCGTAAATTTGTTATTAACCGGTAATAATTCACTGTTTTTGTTGTAAATAGAAGATAATCACGTAGCCCATAGCATCAATCTTATGCTTATACACATTTTATAAAACATTTCATTTTGACTCCAGAGTCACATATATATAGAAATAATTCATTAAGATGATTTCGATCCCAGAGTGGGTCGTATATAATGACCTGTAATCTGCCTGATTATATACGACCCACTCTGGGGTCGGGTTTAGTAGTTAGAATCCTATTCTATAACTATTCGACCCCGCCGGGGTCGTCTCAAATAACATATTATTTTTTCAAATAAAAAAATGTGTATAATGGTGAGAGCTATACTGTGGGCTATGAAATTAGAAATAAAAGGAAACATATTCTGTAATAAAGATTAATCTTTTTATAAATATATATTATTATTGACGAATATAAAGTAAAATTGTTAAATTAACGGGAGCGGTTCCGTTAACTATTAAGGAGACTAAAATGAATCACCATCTCAACTTGTGCATTATCATGTTAATCATGGTTTGCATCTTTTCACCGGCACATCTGTATGCTCAGATAGCCACAACTGCCGCAGTTAAACCAGTTGCGGTTTTGCCAATGGATCGTACCGCCTATTTCATTGGCGAGAAGATTCCAATCGGGCTAAAATCTGATGGTGATATAAAACTCGAAGCAATCAAAGATGATATTCGCACGACTATCTATACAGGAAAGTCCGGCACGATAATGCTTGATACATCAAAAATGGCACCCGGCGACTATTCTCTGGAACTCAACGGCGTAAAAGTAATTGACCGCCTGACATTAACCAGCACGTTGCGCAAGTCGGCAGGCTCGCTGCAGGACGAGGTGATTCCACCCCCTGCGATGAGTGCCGACACGGCGGCGCGGATTCTCAAGGAATCCGGTTTGACCGCCTGTTTCAGCCTTGGCGCGTCAGATATGGGACGCGCGCCAATCCTTGACGCGATGGCACGTACAGGTACATTGATGTTGGTAAATCCGGAAACCCGGCCAACAAGTTTCTTCCCGCCATTAAACAATCCGGAAGAACTCGACGGCATGAGCCAGCGGATGATCCTTACCGCACAGGTAAACGGGCGTTATCCAAACTTCGGCGGATTCTGCTACGGCTGGGACACCACCGGCTTCGCGGTCGGCGGGCGGAAGGGGTTGATGACCTATTGGGGCTGGGGCGATAAAACCGAGGCACTGCGCAGCTACATCGCACGCATTGACCAGCAGAAAATGGACGAGTTCACCCGCCGCACCGGACTGAAGCCGGTCACGGAAGCCGAGTATCTCTCATATCTGCTCTCCATCGGTCGTCCTGAGCTGGCTCCGGCGATCGATCTGCCTACCAAGCTCTGGATCGAGGAGATTGCCCGTCACACCAAGCCGTTGTCCGATAACGAGCGCATCGCGTTCGAAAAACGTCTGGATGCCTGGTCGGGCTACCTGATGGGTCTCTACAACGAGGCGTATGGAACTTTTACAAAGAATCTGCGTTCGGTGGATCCGGCTATTCGCAGCAGCAGCAGCGTGCAGTCCGACCATGCCGCAGTGCGCATGGGGCAGTATTTCCCGTCAGCCTACGCGCCACTCGACTTTCAGTACCAGAGCACCTGGAACGATCAGGTCGGCGGCCCCGACTACCTCTACCAGTGGCTATTGCTGGGTGCCTTGCTGGAGATGGAGCGTGGGGACAAGCCGACATGGCTCAGTAACGCCCTCGGAACGGTGCACAGCCGGGCCAGCTTTCCTGGCAAGTTTACCCGCGTCGCCGCACACGGGCTGGCCTTCGGCGTCAGCGGGATTGGCTTCTCGCATGAGGGCTTCAGCAATATTCTCGGTGGGATGAACTCCGAAACAAACTGGCAGAATATGAAGGGCAAGTCCGGCGAAGCCGACCTGCTGGCGGGTCGTGAATTTATGGACCGTTTCGCCGCGCTGGCGGTCGAGGGTCGTGGCGCGCACGGCGTGGGCATTCTCTGGTCCAAGACACAGTACGGCCGCCAAAACGTATACATGGGTTTCGGCAACGCATCATATAATACGCTGGTGGCGCTGACACGATTAGGCTATACGCCGCGCTTTGTGACAGAAGATGAAATTGCGGACGGACGCGCCGGTGACGTTGCTGTACTGGCCGTCGTCGGCCAGACCTTTGCCATGCCTGAGAAGGTGAACGCTGGACTGGCCGCATTCAAGAAGAAGGGCGGGCGCGTTTTCGTGGACGGCTCTAGCACTGTGGCAATTCCCGGCTCCGAGAAGATTCCGATGGTTTTCCCATTTACAGTGCCTGGAAAGCCGCACAGTTGGACAGCTCCGAACATGGTGGGCAACGAAACTGACACTATCATCTTCGAACGCGCATATCCGGAGCTTGCCAAGGCATTCTCCGCCGCACTTGGTGATACCGGCCATGCCTGGCTGAAGTCTGAAAAAGGTTTGGAGGCCAAGATCAGCCTGATGCAGATCGACGGCGGCCGCGATGCGCAGTACATTGTCGCAATCAACGATTCCTGGGTATCCAACCAGGCCGACTGGCATCAGGTTAAGGAGACACTGGCACCGCTGCTAATCCCCGGGAACAAGTCAACACAACCGGGATTCCTCTATGACTGTACCGACGAGAAGGCAATGGGAACATTGAAATCCTTTGCGTGCGACATGTCGAAAACTACAGCACGGGTTTTCGCAAACTTGCCGCGTGAGCTGAAGAACGTCGCGCTTTCAGCCACCCAATCTATTAAAGCTGGCAACAAACTCACCATTGCGGTGGAGTTCCGGGATGCGAAGGGCAAGCGGCTGGTGGGCGTTCTGCCCTTCCACCTCACGATCCGGCGTCCCGACGGCACGGCGCAGGCGGAGTTCTACCGCTCCACGACCCGGGAAGGAACTTTCGCTATGGCGCTGCCAATCGCTGCCAACGATCCGGCGGGCAAATGGACTATCGAGGCGCGCTCCCAGTTGACCGGAGAAATGGCCACGTTACCGGTGACAGTAACACCGGCGAAGTCAATAACCTTCGCGTCCACCCTGGCGGAGCCCGTGGTGGTGCGCCAGCGCGACGCCATTGAGTATGTTCACCAAAGGTGCTACTGTAGTATTGGCGGTATTCAACGACAAACTGCTGCCAGCCGCTGAGGCGGTCAAGGCGACGCTGGCCAAGCACGGCGTCACGGTGGAAATCCGCCAGAATCCGACACTCGGCACCTACACCATCGCCTATGACTTGACCGACGCACAAAAGCAGGAGAACGCGCGCATCGATGCCGGTGAAATCATCGGCAAGATCAAACGCGACACCGTATGGGGCAACGACTGGGCCAGCGGCCTGAGCGGCTGGCGTTGCGGCAAACCGCTGATCCTGCTGGAGATTGTCGGCGAGAAGGGTAGCAATCCCATGGCCGAGACGCTGGGGAAGCAGGGCATGCTCTGGCCGCAGGTCAGCGCCACCTACCCCGGCAAGGGCCGGGCCGTGGTCCAGGCGCTGCCATGGGCCTTTGCCCCGCGCGTGACCACGCTGGTGATCCAGGCGGCAGATGTTGAAGGATTGCTGGCTGGGGCGCAGGCGCTGACGAAGCTGCCGGAAGACCGCCTTACGCCCACCATCACAACAGCTAAAGCCGCCCTCTGGCAACAGTATCACATCGGCGGCAAGCCCACCGCTTCCAGAACAGGTGGTCTGACCGATAGGGGACTGGCCACAAAACCGGCTCCTCAACCTCTCGTCATGACATTTCCCGGCGACAAGCCGCTGCCCGCCGACCAGGTGCAACATCCTGTACCTGTGGTCAATCCGGCCACTCCTGTACCAGGCGTCTTCCTGCCAAAGCAATTTGTGATTCATTACAAGGTCGGTGATAAATATGTTGAGACCGCGACAGCGGATATGCTTGTGCCAGACCTGCGCTTTTCGGAGGCGGTACAACTTGTTGCCGACGTAACAACCGCCCGCAAGATGAAAATCACCGCCGCCGGCGTGTTTCGCTATTCTGACCGTCAACCACGAAGCCAGGCGCAGTGGGAAGACCTGCTTGCACTGCGCGAAAAGTTAGTTCCCGTGGAGCGCAAACCAATGGAGTTCGAGGTACGAATCGGCGAAAAGACTGTTGGCAAACTTCTGCCCGAAAAAACAGGACAAAAGGAAGTGACGTTGACAACCCCAGCCGGGGGAATAGGGGCCAAAACCGCGGTCGAGGAAGTCGTGACGGAGTTGTCCGGCGAGATTGAATTGCCCGCCGGTCGACAGGAGATTCTGTTGATTCATCACAATATTGTTGATGGAAAATTGGATAAAGTAGGTATTGGTCAGTGAAGGGAAAACCATGAAAAATAAATATTCCCTGTCTGAATATATGATATCCACTACAGCCGGCACGACGTATTATGTTGACTCCAGCGGTGGTAATGACGCCAATGTCGGCACTGATCAGGAGCAGGCGTGGCGAAGCATTCACAAAGTAAACGAATGGTACTTCTATCCGGGAGATAAGATATTACTCAAGGCTGGCAGCATATGGAATTGCGAGCAATTGTATCCGAAAGGCAACGGAGCAATGAATGCGCCTATTATTATCGACCAATACGGAACCGGACCGAAGCCTGTCATTAATACTAACACGGCATACGAGGCGGCAGTACAGCTTGTAAACCAGGAATACTGGGAGATCAACAACCTTGAGATCACCAACGCCAAGGACCTCACCCACCCGGCCGATGTTGGCAACTACGTGGGTATTTTGCTGATGGTAGAGAACGAGAGTCGGGTCTTTCGCCACATCTACATAGCCAACTGTCACATACACGACGTGGACGGCGATCCGGATTTCCAAGGCGCGGACGATAAGACGACCGGCGGGATATGCGGGCGCGTCCATGCGGAAAATGGCCAGTTACCCGGTCATTTCGAAGATGTGCGGATCGAGAACAACCTGATTGAACGAGTCTCTCGCAGCGGCATTTTTCTTTTCAGCTCACGTGACATCTATTCCACATCGCGTGAACCCAAAGACTTTGTCAGGGACTTCTTCACCTACATCCGCCCAGTCGATGATTGGCACGAGGATTTATACAGCCGCGACTTGTACATTGCGGGAAACACGATTGATCGCGCAGCCGGGGATGGGATCGTGGTCACGCATACCCGTGGTGCATTGATCGAGCGCAACACGGTCACCCGGTCCAGCGACCGGTCGTCCGCGGCCTGTGTCGGCATGTGGCCCTGTTACGCGAGCCACGTTATCTTCCAGTACAACGAGGTCGCCCACATCACCAACGCCAAGGATGACGGTACCGCGTTCGATTTCGACTGTGGCAGCCGCGACGTGATCTACCAGTACAACTACAGCCACCACAACAAAGGGGGCTGGATGCTGCTGATGACGAACGCGCCGGACGCAAACCTCGTCGCGCGGTATAACATTTCCGCTTTTGAGAGCATGGGGAAGACGTGGGACACGCCGGACAATTCGCTGATGCACAACAACGTGTTCTACCAGAACGAATGTGTCAGGCCGTAGCACTGCAGCAGCGAACTGATCGGGTTCAAGTCCGCCTACAACAACCTGTTTATCGAGTGCCGCAATATCGGTTTCTGGCGCAAGGACAACGATGGCGTTCACGACTACAATGCCTATGTCAACTCGACCGGCAACCATGACGAAGCCCATGCGGTTACGGTGAATCTCCAACTGATGAGGCCGTTAACGTCAGATATGGTAAAACATCCGGTATCTGTGCAGAATCTTTCTTACCCGGTGCCGGGAGTTTTTGAACCAAAACAGATGGTTATATATTTTATTATCAATAACAATTTCGTCGAAACCGCCACCGAGGAGATTCTCATGGCAGATCTGCGATTTTCACAGGCGTTCAAATTAATTGCCGATGTAAAAGATGGTGGGAAAATGAATATCAAAGTTAATGGGATATTCCGATATTCAGACCGTAAACCATGCTGGCAGGCGCAGTGGGAAGATGTAATAAATCTGCGGGAGAAACTGGTACCGTCAGAACGGCGTCCTATGGAAATAGAAGTGCAAATTGGCGGAAAAACTGTAGGAAAACTGACACCGTCAAAGATTGAGAATGTTGAGGTTATCACCGAATCAATACGTCCCACCCCTAAAAAGGCGGTTGAGGAATCAGTAACTGAATTATCCGGCAATATTGAAATACCGGCGGGAAAACAGGAAATAATGTTTATTCCACGGAATATTGTTGATGGAAAGTTAGATAAAGTAGGTATTGGTCAGTGAAAATTTGTCTTATAGGTGCCGGAAGTTTTGTTTTTGGCCCCAGCGTATTATATGATGCAATTATCGAACATCAGATTGACGGACTACATTTGGCATTAGTTGATCCAAGATTGGAAATGGCAGAGATTATGGTGGGATTGGGGCAGCAAATGGCAATCTCTGCCGGAATTAATGTGACGCTAACTGCGCACAGCGAATGGCGGGATGCATTAAATGGCACTGATTTTGTTATCTGCTGCGCTGCGGTGGAGTTGCAGCGCAGATTTGCCATGGATGTTGATTTGATACATCAACATTATCCTGAACATCTGATAACCGAGTTTGGCGGTATTCAAGGAATAAGTTATTCTCTGCGCCAGATAGCGATGATTCGCAACCTGGCGAAAGATATGCGGGTATTATGCCCGGATGCCTGGCTGCTTACCTCGGCAAATCCATTACCACGGGTATGCCAGGCGGCCCGTGAACTTGGTGTGCGTACTGCGGGTTTTTGCAGCAATTCCATGGGTGGCTATCATTTAATCGGACGTATGCTGCAAAATTGGAATGAAAATTATCCCTGGCCGCAGGCAACGGAACGATATGATGCTGTAATGGCGGGAATAAACCATTTTACTTTCACATTGCGGTTAATAGATAAAGCAACTAATGAAGATGTGTTAAGTTCGTTCATCACTAATGCTCAACGGCAAAATGCCTTTGAACAGCGAACCGCGGAATTAGTTAATTTAACCGGATGCTGGCCGTCAAACGGCGACGCGCATATGCGTGATTTTCTTGTCCCCAATAGTGATAGTCTTCCGCTTGAATTAACTTCACATGGCACTGTTTCAGAACGTGAAGCGCAATTGGCATCTTTAAAAGCTGCCGCGAACGGAAACGGACCATGGGAGCCGTTGCTTGCCCATCGCGCCTGGGAAAAGCCGATTGATTTTGCTGTTGCGGTGAATGGTGGCAAAAAAGTTAAGTTTCATTCCCTTAACCTGGTTAATGACGGTCAATTACCGGATTTGCCAAACGGAATATTTGTGGAAACTCCTGCGGTTGCGGATGCAGACGGCCCACACCCAAGCCATTTGCGTTTGCCGGAATCTATTGCGCAAATGAGTATTTTGCAGGGAAAAATAAATGATATAATTGTCCGCGCGTCACTTAATGACGATTTTAGTTTGCTTGATGAAGCAATTGATTTAGACTTGACCGTCACAGATAAACAGGCTGGCAAACGCGCTTTACAGGCATGCCTTTCTGCTCACGAAGATATACTTGGCTAAAACAATAAAAGGTTATAACTAATTTCATGTATAGCAATATTAACCGTAAAAATTTGGAATTAACCGATTTTCAACCATGGCTTGCTGACCGGCTTTTACGCTGGCAAAGGTTCATATCTGACCCTAAACCGGGGAATATTCTGGTGAATATGGCGACATGGGATATGAATTTAAAGGTTGATATCGAAGGCAACACTCCACTTGAATCGTGGGATTCCCCGAGTTACTGCACCGCTTATGCCGACTACCAGACAGCATATCTGAAAGCGGAGATAGAACTTACAAAACATATTGATGATGACCGGTTGCCGATGCTTAACCCCGGCATCGGCATCGCGTTGAACAGTCTTTATTATGCCGATGGTAAAATGGATGTAAGTGCCGGCACTACCTGGCGGCACCCGGTTATTAATGAATGGGATGATTTAAATAATCTGCGTTTAGACCCGGATAATCCGTGGTTCCGGGGCATAACCGCTATGAATGAACGATACATGACGGCATTTAACGGCGATTACTGCGTCCAGACCTTCTCGCATTTTGGCCCTATGGATATGGCGAATGCGCTGCGCGGCAATGATCTTTTTACTGATTTCTATGATTATCCGGATGAAGTTCACCAGTTAATGCAAAAAAGCGTAGATGCAACATTATGGTTGGAAAATGAGCAACGAAAAATAGTGCCAATGATAAACGACGGCACGGCAATATGGGGCACATGGATGCCGGGAAATGCCGTATTTATGTCTGAGGACGCCACTGACCTGTGCGCACCGGATATTTATCGCGAGTTTGGCAAACCATACACCGAACAGATATCATCTGCCGGCGGAGGGTGCTGGATTCACCACCATGCAAAGGGTTTGCATGTGCATGACGAAATCGCAAAGGTTGACGGTTTGCGAATGACTGAACTTAGCTGGGACCCCAATTGCCCGCGTCCGATAGACAATTTAGAAAAACTTTTCGCCCAGAACAACGGCATTCCATTAATGACCAGATGCACCCCGCGTGATATCTACGAAAAGATAGATATCATGAAACAAGGCAGTCTGATATTAATGCTCTCCGCCGGTTCGTTGGATGAGGCAGCAGAAGCAATAGCGTTTCTGCGCAAAAATACCAATTAGCATGTAAAACCAAATGTATCACGAGCATCCTGCTCGCAAAATTCCGGGCAAGATGCCCGGAATACCATAGGCTGTCAGTGAGAAAAATCTAAAACTTGTGCAACTTATTTGGGTTATGTTGCAGGTTTGTGGTAGGTGAAAACCACCCCAATCTTCGGCCACCCATTCTTGCCAAGGAGGGGAACTTAAAATGAAGGTTTTGATTATTATTACAGACATTGTTCAAGAAAAAAATGGCTACTGGTAGAGACGCAATATTTTGCGTCTTGTTACCCTCATACATTAATTTGAAAGCAGATTAATTAATATTACATTTTAGACGCAAAATATTGCGTCTCTACGATTTTTTATCATCGTATAAAATTTCCTGATTAATCTACATGATTTCATGTTAATCCATTAATCATGTGAATCGTGGCTCAATATAAAAAATAGCTACTGGTAGAGACGCAATATTTTGCGTCTTTTTACCCTCATACATTAATTTGA
>CAZNLA010000063.1:0-16351 GCA_964573385.1 uncultured bacterium | reverse complement strand
GATGAGCCCAATGTGAACTCGGTGCTGAACATGGGCAATGCCGAGTATGTTCACCCGACCGAGGAGCAATTTGAGCACTACTGGCAGAGCAAATGCCTGCCGCAGGTGCGGGAACTGATCGAGAACTACGACCCCTGTCTTTTCTGGTTCGATTCGTGGGGCGGGCTGCCGGCCCGCTACATTACCGAGCGGCGACAGGAAGAACTCATCTCGCTGATCCGGACGCACAGCGACCACTGCCTGATCAACAGCCGTATTCAGAAGGAGCACCCGTCGCCGCGGGTGGACTTCGTCTCGATGGGCGACAACGAGTTCCCCGAACACGGGGTGGAAAGACCGTGGGAAACCTCGGGCACCCTGAATCATACATGGGGCTATAACCAGCTCGATTTCGCCTGGACACCCGCCGGCGAACTGCTGAAGAACCTGATCGGCAACGCGGCCAACGGCGGCAATTACCAGCTCAATGTCGGCCCGATGGGAGACGGGCGCTTCCAGCCGGCGGCGGTCACGCGGCTGCGCGAGCTCGGTGCCTGGCTCCAGGCCAACAGCGAATCCATCTACGGTACCGAGCGCAGCCCGGTCGGAAAGCCGGCCTGGGGTCGGGTCACCGCCCGGACCCTGCCGGATGGCCGGCGGCGCCTGTATCTGCACCTGTGGAGCGTCACGCCGGGAACGGCTTTGCGTCTGGACGGCGTGCCCGCGCCAACCGCCGCCGCAATCCTGGAGACCGGCCAGCCGGTGCGCTTCGCCGCGGATACCGACGGGGTGTGGCTGCAACTGCCGGAAGAACTCCGGGGACTGCATTTGCCAGTCATGGTGCTGGATCATGCCACAGAATGAGGAAATATCCATGACCACAAACACTCAGCCCATTGTCCCCCACTGGGCGCGTGGCACCTTCATCTGGAAGCTCTGTCTGGCCGACCGCGCCGACGCTCTGGTCGAGGCGGCCGAGACCATCGCCGCCATGGCCAATTCCCTCGACCATGCCGTCGAGCAGGTCGTATTCCTCACTGGTGCGATCGGCGCCGACGAAGGGCACCTGCCCTGGGACGGCGTCTGGCCGTACTGGCAGCGGCTAACCTACCGCATCGGCGGCGGCTGGGCGGAGCTTTCCCGCTTCATGCTCGCGATGCGTGACCAACACCGGGTGCACATCAGCTTTCACGTCAACTGCACCGACGTCAATCCCGGCCTGCGGCTCTATCCCGAGACCCGCGCCTTTTTTCAGCGGCTCGTGGAGGCCAAGGCGATCTACGCCCGGCCGCAGGGCTTCAACGCCCAGCCCTGGTTCGGACTGCCCTACATCCCGCAAACCATTCCCGCGGGCGACGCCTCCGACATCTTTGCCATGGTCAACTACCAGCGCTTCTGGGACTCCGGCCTGGCCAAGGAACAGATCGACGGCCTGTTCGCCAAGCTGCCCTATCTGCCGCCGCTGCTCTATGTGGACGTGCTCGGGCCGCTCGGTTGGTGCATTCATCCGGGCTACCCCGACGGCGGACTCGGCGGCAGCAAGGCCAGCCAGATGGCGGGGATTCAGGCGATCGTCACATACATCCGCGACTGTGGCAGCGAGGTGGCCGGCGAATCCCCGGACCGGCTGCTCGAGCACGAGAATCTGCCCATCCGCTACAGTTGGGGCCACGGCGGCCTCTCGCGCAACGACTACGGCCAGATCGGTTCCGGCTACGGCATGGGCGCCCAAGCGCAGCGAGGCGGTAAGCCGATGCACGTCTACGGCAACCAGGGCAGCTATCACCTGCAGTGCGGCGAGAGCGTGCCCGACTTGATCAAGAAAGGCTGGGAACCCATGGCGGCAGACGGTCTGGCGCCCACCGGCGCCTTCGTCGATCCGTTGCGCAGTCCGCAAGTCGACGGCCTGCGGGACTGGGGTACGATTGACGACCTGGTCCGGCAATTCCATTTCACCGTGGTGCCCGAGTTGTACCATATCGGCTGCGGCACCGAGCGCCTGACCGGCGGCCAGACCTGGGACCGACTCGACGCCGCCGAGGGGCGGGCGCGGCTCGATGCCCTGACCCTGCGCGCCCCCGACGGCACCCTGACGGTCCTGGAAGCCGAATCGGCCCGGCTGATCGGCAGCGTGCGCGTGATCGAGGATGCCTGGGCCAGCGGCGACAAAACGGTCGCCGATCTGGACGAGGCGCTGGGAAATGGCGTCGAGTTCACCTTCGACGCACCGATGGCTGGCGCATACAGCCTCTTTCTCCGCTACGCCGCGGTCGGCGGCGGCGTCCTGGGCTGGCGTCTCGACGACGGTTCCATGCAGCGCCTGGAACTGCCGGACACCGGCGCCTGGCAGCACTACGGCGACCAGCCATTGCGCCTGCAACTGATCGCTGGCGCACACCGCCTCAGCTTCCAGAAGGAGCGGCTCTATGCCCAGTGGAGCGACGGGGCGCGCGCCGAATGGACGCTCGAAGGGGGCTTCCGCGCCTGGCACGGCGACGTGACTCTCGGGATTGGCGGCGATCGCTTCTGCCCGGACACCTGGAGCGATGAACGGCGCATCCTGCTCTACAGCGAGCACGGCTGCGACCGCACGTGGAAGGTGCCGGCCGACTGGGGCGCTGTGCCACGCGCGACATTGTACCCATTGACGCCGGATGGCCGCGGCACAGGTGTGCCGTTTGCTATCACGGATCGCACCATCGCGCCAAAACTTCTGCCCCAGGTGCCCTATATCCTCGTCCCCGAAACACCGTCAAAGGGAAACAAATCATGATGCGCACAACTCTAAGGAACAAACTCATGTTGAACAAACTGATTCGCGCTGGCCGCGCCGCCTGTATCGTGGCACTGACGGCCGACCAGCCCAAGAGCAACCATTATTAAGCATATTTCTCATACAAAGCGAAAGTCCTGAAATTATGGTAAAATCTCAAACCTTTCACCTGTAAAAGCGTCTAAATTATTAGCATTATCTGCTAAATCGATTTATAATAAATAAAATTGGAGGCAACATGTTAAATATAAAGTTCGTAAAGTTACAAATTATAGCTTTACTTTTTCTAATTACTTCTGCTGTTTGCTGGGGACAAGTAATAAATTCTCCCACATTAAAGATAACAGCTGAGGATATTAACCTGCCTGCGTGTAAATTGTATGTTGATGATAAATTAGCAGGTCCACCGGCGATTTCAGATATTATGGGAATATTCGCAAACCAGAGTAATAAATTCTGGACCATTTGCGACAGAAACAGTAAAACAAAACCACAGTTTGTATTAGTTTTCAAATCCCCAAAAGTAGTCGGAGCATTACTTGCACAATCTAACATCACCGTCCAATATTTACCTGCGGCAGAAACTCTGCCAGAAAACCCACTAACGGCTAAATGGGTTGCCTGCACTTTTCCCGGTGCACAGTCAAAATGGAAATGCACGACTTTTGCACCTGACACAAATATTCAGGCACTGCTGATTACTCTTAACCCGTCATGGGGTAATTGGAATCAACTGCGCTTAATACGTCTATTTACCCCGCGTTTATATAATGTGGTGCCGGATGGCATCGCGAACGGTGAGGCCGACTATATTAATGTCGGTGATTTACACCCACCAATACCACATACCGCGGCAAATATCATTAGTGGATCCAGTGACTGGCAAAGTCATGGTCCGGATAATAAAAACTTTATTAATCGTGATATCATCACCAAAACATCACCAACATGGTTTGTTGTTTCATGGAAAACGCCGATAGATTTATCAGCAATTCGTCTTGACAGTAATTTTACCAGATACATTCTTTATTCATTCAAAGGTGATGAAGGTATTAACCCCACTGTAAGCGGTGAAAATGACTGGAGTCAGATATCATGTTCCGTTAAAAATGATGGCGATGGCAACATAATCTCATTTGACCCGGTGAACACCCGCGGAATTAAATTTTTAGTTACTGACACCAGCGATAAAAAATTTGGTCGCATTGAAGGTTTGCATATCTATACCGATTTGCAGAATAAAGCAGTGCCAGAAAGAAAAGTTGTTGATGTTAAACCACCCTGCACTTTCACTTACAACCTGCCACAGGATGGTTATATAACAGTAGTAATTGAGAACAAACAAGGCAAACGGGTGCGTAATTTACTGGCGAGAGAGTTCCACAAAGCCGGAGAATATACCATCGGTTGGGATTTAAAAGATGAAACCGGACAGATGATGCCGGTTGATACCTATCAATACAAAATTCTATTTAATCCGGGGTTAAAAATGAAATACCAGATGACACCATACCCCAATATTGAAAGTAACACCCCGGATAATTCACCATGGTTAAATGGTGCCAATGGATCCGGCGGTTGGCTGGCAGACCATTCGGCCCCCAAAGGCATTGCCACTATCGGAGACAAAGTCTACATTGCATCCTGTTGTGCAGAAAGTGGTGTTGCTTTAATAGAAACTGACCTTTCCGGTAAAAAATTATGGGGCAATCACAACATTATCGCCTGGACTGGCCCGGCATACATGACAGCAGACGCGACAGCATTATATACCGCGCCATACTCCACTGAGACAGATTATGTATGGCGATTCGCTTTGCCCGGCAAAAAAATGGATACCATGATACAGGTTAACGCGACATCCACCCGTAAACGTGGTATAAAAGGAATGGCGGTACGCGATGGAAAATTATACCTTGCCATAAACGCCGGCACTAATTATTTGGAAAACGCTGCCACTGCTGACGATGTTAATCTGGAAACCAGCATACCACGATATGCTGTAGCGCCAAAAACCAATAAATATGATGACCCCGACCCGCGCAGCGATTTTCTGCGCTTGTTGCGCCTTACCGCTACACCTCCCGGCAACCGTGGTTTAATAACACTGGATTCCACGACGGAAAAACGTATACGCCAACATATATTAATTAATTTCAACCGTCCTGTTCCGGTGGGGAGCATGGTTTTCCCCGCCCCGGATGACAAACGTATACAATTGCATGTCAGCATTCTGAAACCGGAAATCAAGAAAGACAAAGATATATTATTAAGAAAAGATGAACAATGGATAGAGATCTGGAAAGGTTTCGGCCCTGGTTGGATAGTTGCCACCGCCCCGGAGAACTCTGTAACCCGCGCTATTCGTATATCATTTGACCATGGCGAAGCAGAAGCGGAAGATGAAGGCGCGGACAGAACAGCAGACGACCCGGAAGCTACAGAAGATGAAAATGCCCTTACCGGTCCGGCATGGCAGGGGAAACTTGAAGGTATGAAAATTCTTCGCCGTCGCTTTGCCAATCTTTTCCCCACCTGTAAAGTAAAGGTAAACTCGGGAAAGGTTACCCCACAGGGAGAATGGAACGCCGCGCGAACGGCGCCATTAACTGATATTGATCCTGCCATTTATATGATGGAATGGGAAAAGCCACAACAAATACGTGGATTAGCTATTAAAGAAATTGACGGTAAACAAACAGAAATTGATTACTGGAATGGACCGGATGACGTTGCAGTTGATATGACCAACGATAAATATTGGACAAATATAGCAACCTATACACAAAAAACACGTTACTATTATCAACCAGATCAATTCAACAATACCACTGCCAGATACATGGACGGTTACGTTGATTTTGGGTCAGAAATTAATACCCGGGCATTACGCCTGCGCGTAGTGGAACAATGGATGTGGAAAGACGAAGGTCGCGATGGTTGTGCCGGTGTAAGAAGAGACCGTGGTGCTGACAGTCTTGACCCGACACGCTGTTTTATATACGGCGTTGCGCCATTACAATATTTAAAGGGTGAACCGGAAGTTGATTTACTTGCCACTGAACGCCTTGAAATGTACGACACTGTGACGAAAAAATTAGAAAAAGAATGGGCATTGGCAAAACCCGGCACACTGACATTTGCGCCTAACGGCAACCTATACGCCATTTCTGCAGGAAAAGTGGTGCTATTTGATATTACTGCAGGAACCAATACACCACTAAAATTAGATGTTAAGAAAGCAACATCAGTGGCATGCGACAAACAAGGTAACCTGTATATATTTGACAGTGCCAGCGACCAGCGAATAGTTAAAGCCTTCACCCCGGAAGGGAAATTTATACGCGCAATCGGCACCCCGGGTGGTCGTGTTGCCGGCGCATGGAATCCGGGACAGTTTACCACCGCACCATGGATAGCAGTAGACCTGGCGATAGACTCCAGCGATCAGTTATGGATTGTGGAAAGTGATTTCTCGCCCAAGCGCGTAAGTGTCTGGGGTATAGACGGCACATTTAAAAAAGACCTGCTGGGCAACACCTCATACGGTGGTGGTGGTTGTCTGGACCCAAGCGATAAAACACGACTTTTCTACGGACCAATGGAATTCAGCCTTGACTGGAAAACCGGCAAAACCCAGATAAAAGGGATGACATGGTTAGGCAATTCGGCTGCCGGTGAAATGCCGATAAAAATAAAAGACCGGCAATACCTGGTTACCAGACCATTATTCGCGCGGCAAGCAGTCGCAGTGGTTTATCTGTACCAGAATGGTAAGTCAAAACGCGTTGCCGCCGTTGGCCGTGCCGGCAATTTTGTGCCATTACGCACACCGGAAGTTTTGGGTAAATTAGGCAAAAATCCCATTGGCAACTATACCTTCATCTGGTCAGATATTAATGATGATGGCAAAGCCCAGGCAGATGAAGTTGAATTTTTTGAAACCGTCAACTCACGCGATGGCGCACCCGGACGATTTGAGGAAACATTATCAATTGACGCCGGTGACCCGTACAGATATGAAGTAAAAGATTTTGCCCCTAATGGCGCGCCACTGTATAAACGCGTTAAAAAACCTATTAATGCTGATTTACTTAAACTTAATAACGGCAATTTCTTCACCGTATCTGATGAACCCGACCGGGTAGTCACCGCGGATGGACAATTAGTATGGTCATACCCGTCAGAAGGTTGGGGAGTACACGCGTTAACCCGGGCAAAACCTTACACATCCAGCCAGGTTGTTGCAGAATTTGATGTTATAGGACACGAAACAGCACATGCCGGCGATTTGGGAGAGTTTATGGTGACCAATACCAATACCGGTGATTGGCATCTGTATACTGCCGATGGTTTGTTAGCCGCGCATCTTTTCAAAGATATGCGTATCGGGTCGAAACCATGGTCAATGCCCGAACATGAACGTGATATGGATATTAGCGCATGCAATGTCGGCCAGGAACATTTCTCCGGATATTTCTGTAAAACAGCGGATAACAAATATTACGTTGTAGCAGGCCATAACCACGTAAGCGTGGTAGAAGTTGAGGGAATTGATAAGTTTGTACGAAAACAGGCTGATTTACCGGTGACCCCACAAATGGTGCAGGAAGCGATTAAGTGGAATAAACAACAATTATCAACAGCATTGTATAAATCTGCTAAGATAATGATTAGCCATCCTAACACCCCGGTGATTGATGGTAACCCGGGTGATTGGGGTAATATGAACTCAAGATTATCAAGTAACGATGTGTCATTTGGCATGTCTTATGATGATAATAACCTTTATGTATGTTACATTGCAAAAGATTCAGGACCGATTAAAAACACCGGTAACGACTGGAAACGGCTTTTTAAAACCGGTGCCGCTGTTGATTTACAAATCGGTATAAATCCCAAAGCCGCTATGGGACGAGTAGACCCGGTGGTCGGCGACGCCAGAATATTAATGACCATGAATAACGGCAAACCTGTAGCGGTGTTATACCAGCCTAATTACCCCGGTGCGAAACCAGAGGAAAATTGGGAAACCCATACTATGGTATTCAATACCAATTTTGACAGAGTAGTACAATTGCCGGAAGTAAAAATCGCGACGGGATCAACCGAAGACGAGTCTGGCAGGAAAAATGGCTATTGCCTGGAAGCAGCAATTCCGTTGAAATCTATCGGTTTATCTATCCAGCATGAAATGCAGATAAAGTTAGACTGGGGTATTCTGGTAAGCGGTCCACAGGGGACAGAAGTGCAACAACGTTTATACTGGGCTAACCCATTAACAGCAATTGTCGCCGATGAAGCATCAGAAGCAGCATTGCATCCCGACCTGTGGGGCATGGTAAGATTCTCCGAAAATCCGGATGCTCAGGATATACCTGACCCTGATGGAGATTTATAATTACAGGATTTCGCTTAAGGTCACTTCGACAGTCTCAGTGACCGGTCGCTGAGCCTGTCGAAGTGACCAATTTCATGCAGATTTCTGATGAAAAGCGAAGGTCCGGTTATAATTACAAAAGATATAAATTTTTGTTAATATTATATGGGCAATCTGATAACGGTTGCCCATTTCGCAATTTATACTAAAATCTTTAAATTAACTAAGGAGCCACCAGATGAAATATTTAAAAATCATCATCTTATTATCGATGCTGACAACGGCATTATCCGCGTATTCGCAGGAAATTGGTAAGACCGAAATAATGAAATATAGCGGTGGCAGAAAAGGCGCGGTGGTATTAATGTTTGACGATAATATAGATAGCCAAAAAAATAATGCCATACCAGAGATGCAAAAGCGGAATATTAAAGGCACATTTTATATTACCCCGGGCTTAAGAGGTTTTCAACAAAGCAAATTCTGGACAGAAGATGTACCAAAAATGGGACACGAATATGGCATACACACCATGACACACCGGGCAAACGAAGAAACTATAGATAAAGATTTAGCAGAATGTGTGAAGATAATAGGCAAGATATTCCCCAACTCCAAACTTTTTTCCTTCGCTATTCCCGGTGGTGATAATGTTTGGCTTGTCAGTGCCCCTGTACAGGCGGAAGCGTTAAAAAAACATAATCTGATACTGCGTAGCGCGGTGACAATGTTCATGTATTTAGGTCAGGACAGCGCATATATGAAAAAATGGATTGACGGGATTATAACCAAAGGCACTTTTGATAAAATTTGCATTCATGGTGTTGGTGGTGACTATCTTTCCATGTCAATGCCGGTATTCAATGACACACTTGATTATCTGGTAGCGAAAGATGCTGAAATTTGGACTACAACAGATATGGTGTTGTATAAATATTGTTTTGAATACCAGACTGCAAAAGCGATGTTAATAGAATCAAAACCGGACACCATAACAATTGATTTAAAATCAGATGCTGATACTAAAATATTTGACCAACCATTAACATTAAAGACATCCGTACCGACAGACTGGACAAAATGTGTGGTAAAGCAAAATGAAAAAGAGTTTAATTGTGATGTAACAGATGGCATTATTAAATATGACGCCATACCCGGTAATGGCATGATTTCCATTAAGAAAATATAAAGACGCAAAATAGGCGTCTTTGCCACCATTATTACTTACAAATATAACCGCTACCGGTCACTTACTTCGTTGTAGTGACCGGTAGCGAAACTGCTGTTACTTCAAATTCTCAGCGTTTTCTCTGCCCTGGGGTGGTATATATATTGGCAGTCCTTTGGGTCCCAATTCTTTTCCATCACCACTTGTATTGGATGCGGTGGAAAACTTAGCACCAAGGTTTTGCATCATTACAGATACTATTCTTTGTTTTTTATTGATATTTTCGGTTAAATCATTTGTTGATGTCTTAATCTGGTTTAGTATGAATCCGCCTTTACCACGTGGGTAACGCACTAAACCACCGCAATTTACCAGAGGGTAAACTTTATCTGTATACCATTCGGATAATTCGCGAATTATCTGTACTTCATCCAAACCGACTAATTTATTATTCTGATGTGGACGTATAGATAGCGCGAATAAGCCAAGGGTTTTACCGGCATCAGTACCATTTAATATAAATGATACCGCGTCATTATTGTCAGGCAATTCTTTCTTTAATACTGATACCCCGTCAATTCGCAGGTCACAGTCTTTAACGGTGTCATAATTGGCATTATTCCAGACAATAACATTTTTAATCTTTGCCGGTACCGGCAGTTTAAATGTATACAACTCATTTACAGTTTTATTAACATCATAACCCATTTGGTCAATATACCACCACTTATCTGCATTAAATAACCCATTAACCAGGGTATATGGTCCGCCACCGTTAGTTTCCGGATAATTGGGGTTAGGTGTGCCGAAACAGAATGGCGCTATATCATCGCCATCTACACAGTAAGTAAATATATCTTTGCTTACATTGCGTTGTCCTGTCCAGGATGTAATTACCTGCTCCGTGAATTGCGCTATATCGCTACTGCTAATGCCTGCTGAAAGGATATCCGGTAATAACCTGACACGTTCGCGCCGGAACTCGCGCATTATATGCTGGGTACCCAGCAATTTATTAAATAATGCCAGGTTTTCCGGTTGTAATCCCCATAACATAATATATCCACCGGCATTGTTATACGCGGTAACTTTATCAGCATTATCCAATAAATTATTCAGGTTATCTTTGCTGGCGGTAATAATTGCAATAGGTGTGGTTTTAACATTTAATGCGTCAATTGCGGATGTGGCCTGTTTACAACTTAATCCTAATTTTTTAATAAAATTATCAATATTCGCGTTGTCGCCGGTGAATGATGCTACCATTGCTGATGGGGCAACGTAGTTGTCAGCAGTCATTAACATATTGACCAACAACATTTGTGCCGCAGGTTCTGTCATTAATTTTTCACCAACTTTTAATTGGGTAGCAATAATATCACCTTCGCCACCGGATATTTCTATCAACACAGTATCCGATAATGCCGCACCGCAACTTACCCAACCCCGCACTGACCCGCCGGATTTCGCCCAGGTCGCTTTTGAAGTCGAATCGAATCCTGCCCAGTTAGAAAGTTCGCGGTCATTCAGGTTATTCAATAATGGTGTGCCGGGAGTGCTGAAATTAAAATATGACCCTTTTACATTAGCACCATTATTCAATGTGATTCCTAAACTGTTACCATTAATAGGGATATTTTGTTCTAAAATTACCACGCGACCGCCGGCTTTTGTATATGCGATAATTTCGTCCATATACTTGCCGGGTATCAATGCGTCATTCGCGATAATTACTATTGCTGCCGGGTCATCCAGGTTTAATATATCCGGTATGGATGTTGATTTTATTCCTAACTTAGCTAATTCTATGCTAAATGCAGGTTTTTCTTCCAAAACATAAATATGTCGTTTTATGTTTATCGATTTTACCTGTGGAAATATGGTTATCTCTTTAATATCTTTAAATGCCTTGCTTCCCGGTTGGGTTACTTCCAAAATTAATTCGGCAATAGTCTTATTCTTTACTGTCGGGGTATTAAAGGTTATTTCCAGTTCTTTATTAAATCCCGGTTCAATATTCAATGTTTCATTTCCGGTGGCAGTTATTTGTCCACCCGCTTTTATTGTCCATGTAAATTTCACAGGTTCTGTGTTAAATGTATCATTGAATACCTTCACTGTTCGGGTAACTTTTTCTCCGGCAAAGAAACTGCTGTTATATTCGCGGGTAAATGCTGCCAGGTCGCTTAACGAATTCCAGCATTCATCAGTATTTTCCATTCCGGTCCACGGACAGGTAATTGCTACATCATTCCAACGGTAGCGTTGAAATAGATATTTCAGATATTTAGCATATGATTTTATAGCGCCAATTTTTCCAGTATTTGCTAATTCCCCGCCTATCCAGGTGTGTTCGCTGTCATTGCCGGCAAAATATCCTACTTCACCCGCGCAGTAAGGGTTAGTTCCGTTCCATTGCCAACCACCATGTGCGCGGATACCTGTCAAAGGGAATGAGTTATCGGGGTGAAAACCATCTTCAGCATAATGCGGGTTGTAAATATCAGCGTAATTGTCTTTTAAAGCACCTGCGCCATCTAACATGGAAGGTCGGGTAGGGTCAAACTTTTTCGCCACATCAATCAGGTTGATTTTTGCTAATTGTTCGATTTTCTTCATCTCTGCTTCGCCGTTTACATTTGAACCATTAATCATTAACAATTCGTTTTCCAGGCTGTAGATAATTATTGAAGGGTGATTTCGATATGCTTTAACCACTTGTTCAATATGTTCGTTAAAGTTTTTCCATGTCACCAGGTTTGACAGTGAATAAGTAATAAACATGCCATCAACCATGGTAGATAAACGTCCGGCGATGCCGTATTTATCCATAAACTCCAATTGATCTATACGGTGATTAACGCCGACTTCGTTGTTAATATCTGTGCTGAAACGTTCGAAACGGTTATTTCCTTTATAAAAATTGTTTAATTTTTCATCAGGTGTGTCACCTTTAAATCCACCCAGCATATTCCAAAAGTTACGGCGCAGGCCGTTGATACGAATATATTTACCATCAATCTTCACTTCACGGAAACCAAAAGTATCAGCACGGGTATCCAAAGTTCCATTATCAGATGTTGCCACAACCTTTAATGTATATAATTTTACCGGGTTTTGTTGTGGCCACCATAATTCCGCTTCCGGCCATGGTGTGGTTAATATTGCGGTTTGTGTGCTTCCCGCAGGTATTACAATGGCTATTTCCGGCAACTTTTTCTGTTGCTCTGTCCCATATAAAGTCGCTATTGCCGATACTTTCACGTTAACAGGTTCATTGCCAGGGTTCTTAATAATTGTTTCAACGGTAATAACCTTGTTATTCTGTAGAAATTTTTCATCTGTAACTGTTGTTTTAATAAAAACGTCATCAATATGTATTGGTGACCCGGTTACCACCAGTGATACCGGATCGGTGATACCAGTCTTTAAACCGTGGGAATCACCTTTGCTGGATGGATAAACCGGGGCTATAAAATGTTGCGAAAATTGTCCGACATTTTCTGATGGCATATTTCGCTGACTGTTGTAATCATTTGTCTCAAACGCGTAGTAAATATCTTTAATACCTACGCAGATTTCATTTATCTTACCGGGGATAATTGCTTTTGTAATATCGCATTGCCATGGAACGCGGGTACTTTTATGCCCTTCTATAAATTGTCCGTTAACCATTACCGAAGCAATCCAATTTGTCCCACGAAAGTCGAGAAAATAACCACGGTTAACTAATTTTTCCGGCACATTAACCCGGCACCGATACCAGACACGATGACCAAAAATTGTAGATGGTAACTGGTCCTGGTAGTCACCCGGCACATTAACGCCACGCCATTGCAAATTCTCGGGAATCTCTTTTACCGGTTCCCAGGTATCTTTGTTCATATCCGGGTCGTCATAACGCGCTATTTGCCAAAGACCATTTAGCGGTGTTGATAATCGTACAGATGCAATATTATCAACCTGCCCATCATTAACTTTAATATCATAAACTTTATCGGCAGCCTGTTTGTCTTTTTCTGTGTTATATTTTTCACCGGGTTTTAAAACGTTATCCGGTCGCCAATCCTCATTAATAAGACAAAAACAGTCAAATGCCGCGTTGAAATTAGGACCGGTTTTGGGTCCAAAAGATACTTCCATTGTGTGTATGCCGGCAGTAAGGTTTAGTTTACCCGCATTGAACCAACCGATGTCAGTCCAAAACCATATACGCGATACGTTAGTTGTCTGGTTAAGGTTAGTAATTATTTTCCATTCACCGTTATCCATACGCCATTTTGTCGTTGGTCGTACCCTTTCAAACCCAATACGCAACCACAAGGTGTAATTACCCTCTGTTTTTACATTCAGGTCATATCGCAACACGCCATTTTCAACCAGACTGTCCTTAACCCATTTACCCTCGCTGAATTCCGGTGAACCGAATGATGGTTGTAACGGTTTTGCGATATTTCCTAAGGTGTAGGAATTGGCCGTTTCCGCTTCGCGCCAGATGAACTCCGGCGCGGCATAACTGGTGACAGCGATTGTTAATAATATTAAAATAGCGATAATTCGATTCATTATTCTTTGCCCCCATCAATTGCTGCCGTTGCCATAATGCTGTTGCCATTTGTGGTTAACATGGTAATTTTGCCGGTATTAAAATCATATGACGCTATGTTATCTTTTCCCTCAGCATTTTTTGTTGTAAATATAACCTTCTGTCCTTTCGCTGACAAAACCGGTCTTAACTCTTCCTCGTCGCCAGTGGTTAATCTTTTTATATCTGTGCCATCCGCATTCATTTTAAATATAAATGATTTGCCGTTTACAACATTGGAAAATAATATTAATTTTCCGTCCGGGGTCATAACCGGGGTCATACCGCCTGTTTTCGTTAATTGGTTTTCTTCAGTGCCATTACCGTTCATTATAAATATATTTGTCTCTTTATCGCGGGTTGATTGAAATAATATTTTTTTGTTATCCGGGGTAAAAACAGGCCATGCTTCGTCACTGTTATTCTTTGTTAAACGGGTCTGTTCCGCACCACAATCTGCTTTCATTACATAAATTTCTTTATTACCATCGCGGTTTGATATAAATAAAATCCACTGATCATCCGGACTGAAAGAAGGTTGGCAATCTTCATTTTTATTGCGGGTTAACCTTATATGTGATGTGCCATCAGTCGTACTGACTACAATCTCTGTGTTTTTAGGGTTTATCGCGGTTCGGCCACCCCAGGTATACACAATCAACGAACCATCACTGTTTAACGCGCAATCAACGGCTTTTTCCATAATCGTGTCTATTTCATCAGTATGATTGGGTATTACTATGGAAGATTTATTTATATCCGTAGAATTTTGACAGGCATATTCTACCCCGGCAGTTTTAAACACAGGATACAGTGATGCTGTTGGGATAATCTCTTTAGTTAAACTTGGGCTTTGCCAGAATAATTGCAATGTCCATCCGCCACCTCCCTGAAAAAACTCTATGGTAATTGGTACCATCTTATTTGCCCTCAGTTGAATATCACCACTGTTGATTGTCGGTGCGTGACCAGTCCAATTATCTATTATCTTTTGTCCATTTACTGTTACCCTTATTCCATCATCGCTATTGGTGATAAATGTGAATTTTTCCGAGAATTTCGGCAGTACCATGCCAGACCAGCGAACAGAGAAGTTTTCGTTTCCGATTAGGGGGTCAATAGGTGCATTGCCCGGGTAATTAATTTGCGAATCTATTCGCGTCCCTTTTAATTCATCAAAATTTATGCCCCGATACATCTTTATCGTTAATCCGGAACCTGGTTTAATAGCAATTGACTGAAAAACTACCACTAATAACATAACAGGGAGAAACCATTTAATCATGAGATACCTACTTTGTAAGCAGAATAATAACGTTTAATATGACACAGGTAGAATAAAATAGTTTTGAAATTAGCCGGTAAGGTTAGACTAAACCTCTATTTAAATATCCATTGTTAATGAAAGTTGTTCGGTCCCATACCCATCTTTATATTTCTTAATAATTTCCGGCATTTTATATAAAATATTGTATCGTTCACATTCTGTCTGAAAAAGATGTTGTAGTTCTTTCTCACGCGGAGAATTGCATATATATTCATTGCCAAATAACTTCATATATTTCGACTTCATACCGGGGTATATCAGGTCTAATTTATCATAATACCATTGCCTCTGGTTCATTCTAAGGGTTACACCAAAACCGGGGTAAATAAACTTTGCGCCGGATTTATATGCTTGCTGCACTATTGAATATATATTTTCATCAGAATCTGATATAAACGGTAAAACCGGCATTAACAGAATACCAGCAAATATACCATTATCATTTAAGCTTTTCACTGCCGCAAACCGACGGGATGGTGATGGCGCGTTTGGCTCAATTTTCTTACATAATTCGTCATCTGCGATATTAATTGTAATCTTAACCAATACCGGCGAATGTGATTGAATACGACTCAGAATATCAATATCGCGGATAATCAGGTCGCTCTTAGTTGCGATTGCAATGCCAAATCGTCGGACATTTATCAGTTCCAATGCTTGCCGGGTTAATTTCATTTCTTTTTCAAATGGATTATAAGGGTCGCTCATTGCACCTGTGCAAATTACACCACTCCGTCGTTTTGATCGCAACTCCTGCTCGATAATTTCAATTGTGTTCGTTTTTACCCGCACTTCATCAAAGTCTTCTACCCCGTAGCAATCACTGCGACTGTCACAGTATATACACCCGTGACAGCATCCTTTGTAAATATTCATATTATAATTATGCCCAAACCAAAAATTATCAGGATGATATGCTGATATTATTGTTTTGGCAGGAATTGTACGCAATCTGTAATTTCCTTACCGAATTCAAGTTTGATGTTATTGTTTTCAGCATTATATCACCTTTTTTAATTCATCCCCAATCTTATTTGCATAATTATTTATCATTATAACGTAAAATTTAATGTGATTTACTTTACGTAACTATTCAGACTCGTCAGTTTAAGTAAAATTTAAAAAATTAAAAATATTTT
>CAZNLA010000062.1:0-16595 GCA_964573385.1 uncultured bacterium | reverse complement strand
GATTTATTCATTGCTGGGTAAAAAAGTGGAAACGTTGGGCGATATGGAAGGCATTTTAGAAGAATGCCGAAGCCTGTTGCCGCCGATTCCGTCAGAAGGCGTTTGGTTGCCATATTTAGGGGGAACCCTTGATAGCGGTATGGCCACCCTTTTCGCCTTTGAAATTATCGAAGCATGTAAATACTTAATCGGTCCAAATCCCGTTAATGGTATCTGGTTAGGCGCCGCCAGCGACGTTATCATCCGCGAACGCGGTATTGAGTTCGTCGATGGTTCCGCCCCCGGTTTTGCCGCCGTTGTAGGAGCCGCCAAAGACAAAGAAACCGCCGTTAAAATCGCCCGCGAATTGCAGGAGAAAAACCTGTATATTTTCATGGCCGGTAATAATAACGGCGTCTCATTCTCTGAACAGTTGGAAGAAGCAGGCGTTGAATTAGGCTGGGATACCCGTCTGGTTCCGTTTGGAAAAGATATCTCCGCCGCCATTTACGCGTTGGGATTTGCCAACCGCGCCGCACTGTCATTCGGTGGTGTTAAACCCGGCGACTACGCAGCCAACCTGAAATATAACAAAAACCGCATTTTCGCGTTTGTAATGGCAATGGGCGAAGTCAGTGAAATTGACTACGCTGCTGCCGCCGGCGCTATTTCTTACGGATTCCCAACCATCGCCCACACTGACATCCCGCAGATTCTCCCCACCGGTATCTGCACATACGAACATGTTGTCAGCAGTGTGCCTTATGATAAAATGGTTGAGAAATCGCTGGAAGTGCGCGGTTGTAAAATTAAAATCACCAAAGTGCCAATTCCCGTTTCTTACGGCGCGGCATTTGAAGGCGAACGCATCCGCAAAGAACAGACCCACGTCGAGTTTGGCGGAAATAAAACCCACGCGTTTGAATATGTCACCACCCGTGAAGTTGCCGAAATTGAAGATGGCAAAATTACCGTTATCGGGCCGGATGTTAACGATGTTCAACCTGGTGCGGCATTGCCATTGGCAATATGGGTAGAAGTCGCCGGACGCAAAATGCAGGCAGACTTCGAACCGATTCTGGAACGCCAGATTCACCACTTAATCAACGGTGCAGAAGGCGTATGGCATATGGGTCAACGCGACATCATTTGGATGCGCATCAGCAAAGCGGCGAAAGAAAAAGGATTCACCATCAAACATTTTGGTGAAATCATTCACGCTAAACTGCTTAATGACTACCCCGCTATCGTGGACAAAGTTCAAATAACCTTCTTTACAGATAAAGCCGAGGTAGAAGCACGTCTGGCAGAAGCGCGCCGGGTATACCGCGAGCGTAACCTGCGTCTGGAATCAATGACTGACGAAAGCGTTGATACCTTCTATTCCTGTCTGTTATGCCAGAGTTTTGCCCCTAACCACGTTTGTGTTATCACCCCGGAAAGATTAGGTTTATGCGGTGCTTACAACTGGTTAGACGGAAAAGCCGCTTATGAAATTGACCCGACTGGCCCTAACCAACCGCTGACCAAGGGTGAATGTATTGACCCGGTACGCGGGCAATGGGCAGATATTAATGAATATGTTTACGTGAACTCCAAACAAACTCTGGAACGCTTTAACGCTTATTCGATGTTGGAATATCCTATGACCAGTTGTGGTTGTTTTGAAGCCATCGTCGCGTTGTTGCCTGAATGTAATGGCGTTATGATTGTTAACCGCGAATATCCGGGTGAAACCCCCGCCGGCATGAAGTTCTCTTCACTGGCAGGCAGCACCGGTGGCGGCCAGCAAACCCCGGGCTTTATCGGCGTTGGCAAAGCATATATCACCAGTAAAAAGTTCATCAGCGCTGAAGGCGGACACCAACGCATCGTATGGATGCCGAAAGAGTTGAAAGAAACCCTGAAAGAAGACCTGGAAATCATTGGAAACCGCTTAGGAATAGAAAACTTCGCGGATTTAATTGCTGACGAAACCATCGGCACCGATTCCGCGTCAATTTCTGAATATATGAAAAAAATTAATCATCCCGCGTTATCAATGTGGGATGTCACCACCCCATCACCGGAAGCCGCCGCCGTTGACGCCGCCCAAAACGCAGGGGCCACAACTGTTGCGGAAGCACCGGTTGTTACAGCACCGGCACCAAAGGTTGAAGCACCCGCACCCAAACCGGTTGAACCTGCACCAGTGGTTGCACCTGCGCCTGCGCCAACACCGGTTGCGCCGGTTGTTCAGGCACCGGCACCTGCTCCGACAGTCGCACCTGCACCAGTGGTTGCTGTCCCAGGCCAGACAGATGGGTTAGGTTATGTAATTTCAGTATTGGATAAAGTTCGGTCAGCGTCATTGCCACAGGCTGGTAATACCCCGGAACAGCAAATGGCCGCATTGCAGGTATCAACTGCTGTTAACCTGTTAACAGCCGGCGCGAATATGTTGCTGATGTATTCCGGCGCCATGGGGTTAATACCCGGCGCGCCTGTCGCGCAACCAGTTGCGGCAGTTCCTGTAACCCCGGTTGATACAACACCAGTGGTTGCGGAATTACCCACAACAGTAACAGAACAGTCGGTAGCGGTAAATGCCCACGTTTTCACGAAAACATGGGAAACAGCACCACCGGCAAAAGTCAGGGAAATCACCACGGCTACGGTAAACTCACCGACGACCATTAAACTACCGGCGGAATCAACCGCGTTGGCTGTCCGTAAAGTGGTATTAGGTGGCTCCGGCACCCGCACATCATCACTTACTTTGGGTGGCGCGCAGGTATTGCCGTTCCGTCATTTTGAGGGAAACACCGGCACCCAACCCGCCATCGCAATGGAAGTATTTGACTATGTTCCACGTAATTATCCGCAGTCACTGCGCGACGTATATGGCGACCTGCTGAATAACCCGGTGAATATGGCAAAATATTGCGTTGATGAATTAGGCGCGCAGGCGATAAGTGTACGTCTGGACGGAACACATCCTGACAATGGCGACAGTTCACCCGAACAGGCATGTAATCTGATTAAAGATGTGCTGGCAGCAGTCGGCGTACCTTTAATAATTACCGGATGCAGCAACTTTGAGAAAAATAACACTGTAATGAAACAGGTTGCCAATGCGTTTTCCGGTGAAAACCTGTTGTTGAACTGGGTAGAAACCGACAATTATAAAACCATTGCCGCTGCCGCCATGGCATACAACCATTGTATAGTTACCCAAACCCCGATTGATGTGAATATGGCGAAACAGTTAAATATTCTCACTACCAATATGGGTATTTCGCCAGAGAAGATAATCATCGATCCTCTCACCGGCGCATTGGGTTACGGGTTAGAATATACTTATTCAGTAATGGAACGCATCCGCACCGCAGCATTCACCGGCGACAGCATGCTGGCTATGCCGATGCTGATAACCCCCGGTTACGAAGTAGCCAAGACAAAAGAAAGCAAAGCACCGCAGAAAGATTTCAAATTATGGGGTCCGGAAAGCGAACGCGGCGCGTTATTAGAAATCGCCACCGCCATGAGTTTGCTCAATGCCGGTGCTGATTTAATGGTAATGTATCACCCAACCGCAGCGAAAACTATCAAACGAAAAATCGCTGAAATGAATAAAATAGATTAAGGGAGCAGGAAAATGGCATTAACCGGCCTTGATATTTTTAAATTGTTGCCAAAAACTAACTGTGGCGAATGTGGCGTGCCGACTTGTATGGCATTTGCTATGAAACTGGCGGCGAAAAACGCTGAATTATCCGCCTGCCCCTATGCTTCTGAAGCGGCGATAGATAAAATCGGCGCGGCCAGCAAGCCTCCGATTCGCCTGGTTAAAATTGGCCCGGCAGATAACGAAGTGCAGGTGGGCAACGAAACAGTTATGTTCCGACATGACAAAACCTTCGTTCACCCAACCGCGATATGTGTGGCGTTTTCTGACCTGCAAAATACCGGCGATATATCACATCTGACAGCAGAATTGCGGGAATATTGCCTGGAACGCGTTGGCGAAGAACTGCGGATAGAATTGGCACTGGTAGATAATTACAGCGGAGATGTAGACCCGTTTGTCGCCACCGTGAAAGCGGTAGCAACCGGCACCGGTCGCGGAATTATTCTGAAAAGCAGCAACCTGGCCGCCATTGAAGCGGCATTGCAGGCATTGCCGGGTCAGCGACCATTAATTCATGCCGCGACAACAGAAAACGCTGATGCAATCGCCGCGTTAGCGTTGAAATATAGCGCGCCACTGGTTGCAATCGCACCATCTATTGATGAATTAGCAGTGCTGACCGCCAAATTAAAATCACTTGGCGTACAGGATATTGTGCTGGATTTATCTGCCGATAACCCGGCAGCAACGGTACAATTAAACACCATCGCCCGTAAAGCAGCACTGAAAAACTCATTTGAACCAATGGGTTACCCGGTAATAAACTTCATCACCGACAGAGATTTACCGGATTTAGTGGCAGACGCGTCTACATTATTATGTAAATACGCCTCTATCATGGTTATAGATTCCATGGCTTTCCAGGCGCTATTACCAATTATGATGCTACGCCAGAATATTTACACCGACCCGCAGAAACCGATTCAGGTGGAACCAAAGGTTTACCCAATTGGCGAACCGGATGAAAACTCACCGGTGCTGGTCACCACCAACTTCTCGCTGACATACTTCATCGTATCCGGCGAAATTGAAAACTCCGGCATATCATCTCATCTTATAATTGTGGAATGCGAAGGTATGAGCGTATTAACCGGATGGGCCGCCGGAAAATTCACCGGTGAAAAAATTGCCCAGTTTATTAAATCCACCGGCATTGAACAACTGGTTAAAACCCGCAAAATTATTATCCCCGGTTACGTAGCACAGATAAGCGGAGAATTGGAAGAAAACCTGAAGGGTTGGGAAATTGTTGTAGGCCCACAGGAAGCATCAGACCTTGCACCATTCCTGAAAATGCATGCAGCAAAAGGGTGAACTTAATTAAAAATTGGAAATTAAAAATTAAAAATTATTTTTCAGTTACAATTAAAAAAACGTAGAGACGCAATATTTTGCGTCTACATAAACCGTAGAGACGCAATATTTTGCGTCTACATAAAAACCGTAAAGACGCAATATTTTGCGTCTACATAAAAACCGTAGAGACGCAATATTTTGCGTCTACATAAAAAACGTAGAGACGCAATATTTTGCGTCTACATAAAAACCGTAAAGACGCAAAATATTGCGTCTACATAAAAACCGTAAAGACGCAAAATATTGCGTCTCTACAAACGAAGGACGGGGTGGTTATGTGAAGAGTGAAGAGTGAAATTTTATTTTTCTCTCATCAACCTTTTCTCTTCTAAACCACCCCCTACCCCCTCCTTGCCAAGGAGGGGAGCTTTTATCACTTAATGATTTGTGGAAATATTAAGTGAAAGTAAGACTATTTGAGAATAACCATATTTTTTTATGAATCATGAAAGTTAACAGGTAAATCTAAATAATGCCTAAAATACGTTTTTTACCATCAAATAACATTGTTGATATGCCGGAAGGGACGCTGATTTCTGAGGCTGCAATAAAGGCTGGCCTGGAGGAATTGCATCTGCCCTGTGGCGGCAAAGGTACCTGCGGGCAATGTCTGGTAGAAGTTATTGAAGGTCACCCGGAAACGATGGGGCATTCTCATTTGGAAGATGCTCTGGCGGTGAAAGGGATGGTAATGGCATGCCGTACCAGGATTCGCGAAGATACTGTAATACGGATTGTTAAGAAACATGATGATTCCATGCGGGTGGTTGGCAATACACATCTGCTTATCCGCGATGACCTGTTGCCGGATAAAGATAATCTTTCCCCTACCTATTCAATTGTTCATCTGCAGGTGCCACCGGCATCAATTGAGGAACATTACAGCGATTGGCAACGATTAACCCAGCAATTAAAGGCAACAGAAAAACCTGTTACAACAACTGCGGTAGTATTACGTCAGTTGGCGGAGGCACTGCGCGCGGATGATGGTAAAATAACTATCACCATAAATGACGAAGACGCCGAAGTACGGGTGATGTCAATTCAACCCGGCCATGTTTCCAATACCGCGTATGGTTTGGCGATAGATATCGGCACCACCACCTGTGCGGTGCAATTAGTAAACCTTACCAGTGGTAATGTGCTGGCCAGTGCGACTTCATATAACGAACAAATACGCCGGGGAGCAGATGTCATAAGCCGTATCGATTATGCCCGCACCCTGGAACGCCAGTTGGAATTGCGGGATCTGGTGTTGGAAACATTAAATACCCTTATTAACCAATTGCGTACTAACACTGGTGTCGAACAGGATGATATAAAAGCCGCTTTTATTGCCGGTAATACCACCATGATTCATCTGTTGCTGGCATTACCTCCGCGATACATCCGTGAGTCACCATATGTACCCACCGTTAACACCGTTCCTACCCTTACCGCATCAGAGGTTGGTTTGGAAATATATGACCTTGCCTCGGTAAACTGCGCGCCGGGAATTGGCAGTTACGTGGGTGGTGATATTACCTCCGGTTTATTATGCACAGAATTAACCACAAATCATGAAGATGTCTTTTTATTCCTTGATATCGGTACAAATGGCGAAATTGTGCTGGGTAATGCCGATTGGATGGTGACCTGTGCGTGCTCCGCCGGACCGGCATTTGAAGGGTCGGGGATAAAATGCGGAATGCGCGCCACCGACGGTGCAATAGAATATTTTGACATTACCGATAAAGGTGCCACCGTAAAATATGACGTATTGGGCGATGGAAAACCAATTGGCGTTTGTGGTTCCGGCTTAATATCACTGCTTGGCGAGTTGTTTGTTCGCGGGGTGGTGGACCAGATGGGACGTTTTAACACTGAACTGCCCACCGGACGATTTATACAAACCGACCATGGCAAAGCATATCTGCTGGTGCCTGCAACAGAAACCGGCAATGGCCAGGATTTATTTATTACCGAGGCGGATATAGAAAACCTGATGCGCACGAAAGCCGCAATTTATGCCGCCTGCGCCTTAATATTGGATAATGTCGGCCTTGATTGGTCAGTTATAAAACAGGTTTATATCGCCGGTGGTTTCGGCCGGTATATTCATATTGATGATGCCATTTTAATCGGATTACTGCCCGACCTTAACCCGGATAAATTCCATTATATCGGCAACTCCGCGTTAACCGGGGCATTTATATCACTGCTTACCCGCACCGGTCGTGACAAACTAACCACCATCGCCAACGGCATGACATATATTGACCTCAGCAGTGACCCGAAATATATGGACAGTTACCTGGGGGCCATGTTCCTGCCACATACAAATATGGCATTATTCCCAACAGTAGCGGCAAAGTTGGCGGAAAAATAGGTAAATACTCGGTTAAAGTCGATTTCAAACGACTGCACCCGATTTCAAACGATTTCAGTCGAAAAAATATTAAAAAAATAAGGGGAATGACTAAATGAAAACTATTCTGGAACGTCTTGCCACAGGCGAGATTTTAATTTCCGACGGTGCCATGGGCACGTTTTTACAGGCAAAGGGGATGAAACCCGGTGAATCACCTGAAGAATGGTGCATTTCCCACCCGGAAGCAGTAAAAAGCATCGCCACCGCCTACATCGAAGCCGGTTCTGATATTGTAGAAACCGATTCTTTCGGTGGTACCAGTTTTAAACAGCGCGAATTTGGCTTTGGCGACCGCGTAGCAGAGTTCAACGAAGCATCCGCAAGATTGGCAAAAGAAGCCATGGGTGACAAAGGGTACGTCGCCGCGTCAGTCGGCCCAACCGGACAGATTGTTGAAGATGAAGGCGGGGAAGCCACCGAAGAAGAGATTTATGACGCATTCAAAGAGCAAATCATCGCCCTTGCCAAGGGTGGTGCCGACGCACTGTGTATTGAAACCATGTCATCAGTAACTGAAGCCGTTTTGGCTATTAAAGCCGCTAAAGAAAATTGCGATTTGCCGGTTATCTGCACCTTCACCTTTGAACCGGGCAGCCATGGTTATCGCACCATGATGGGCGTAACCCCCGCCCGCGCCGCCGAAGAATCAGTAGCAGCAGGTGCCGACATAATCGGCGCGAACTGTGGCAATGGCATTGTGAACATGATAACCATTACTAAAGAGTTACGTGCCGCCGCGCCAACCACCCCGATTCTTATCCACGCCAATGCCGGTATGCCGGTGCTGGAAGGCGACAAAACAGTATTTAAAGAGACTCCATCAGACATGGCATCACACGTTAAAGAGCTGGTAGACGCCGGCGCAAATATCATCGGCGGTTGTTGCGGAACCACCCCAGAACATATTTCAGCTATGGCAAAAGTCGCTAAAAATTAATAGATTAACTTTTCGCTTAACCCCTTCACCTACAGGAGAAGGGGTTAAGCGATAACTTAAAATAAGCAATTTTTTTACATCAATCCATATCATAAAGTTCATTGATTAATTTTTCAATTCCACTACCTACAGTAAAACCCTCACCTTTATACATTTTTTATCAAAATAGTTTTAATCGCATTAGGCTGTTAACAACCAACCCCGTACAAAGAATTCAAGATTTTATAAGAGTCACTTAACTTGTATTCAAAATAGAATCGATTCAACCAATAGAAAACGTGTTGCTTAAAACAGATAATGCGAAATCCCATGCACTTGACCGACCAATCATACTTTAATTAGCCACGGAGTGGCGACTTAATGAGTAACCCCAGGCGTCAGCCTGGGGAAGTAACAGATAACTATCATGAACCTCGTAGAGGTGACTTTATGAAAGCACCTCTACGAGGCGCAGACAACGTCATGTTTAATCCCCAGGCTGACGCCTGGGGTTACTCATTAAAATGCCTTTACAAGGCATAAATTACTCTTAAAATACCGAAAAAAATCACAATTTATTTGATAGATGTTTATAATTCTATATTGTATTCCCTACAAAAATTGATTTCTATTGAGACTTATAACAAAAAACAGGGACAACCGAAATGGTTGCCCCTGTTTTTTATTTTGTTACTGCTTATCTATTTTAATAAACGAACAGCATTTCGCGATATTTTGGTAATGGCCATGCTTCATCATCAACTACGGTTTCCAGCACGTCGGCGGCGGTGCGTACTGCAAGCATCGCAGGGATAACTGAATCGTGGTAGTATTTTGCTTCATCAATTAAGTCACCGGTTACATGATGTGCACCGGCATGTGCTTTGGCAAGTCCGTCAATCGCGACTTTCAGTGCATCAACTTTAGAAACTAAGCAATTCAACAAACCGGCCTGAACATCGCTGACGGAACCAGTCACTGATTTAACAGATGCCAGTGAACCAGCAAATGAACCCTGGTACTTGATTGCTGCCGGCAGAATAACAGTGCTTGCAATCTCTGCGGTCAACTGGGCTTCAATGTTGATAGCTTTGATATAGTTCTCTACCATAATGGCAAAGCGGCTTTCTGATTCGCGTTCGCTGAAAATGCCATATTTTAAGAACATTGCGCGTGCGCTCTCAGATACTAAATGCGGCAGTGCGTCTACTGCACTCTTCAGGTTTGGTAAACCGCGTTTTGTTGCTTCTTCCAGCCATTCATCGCTGTAGTTATTGCCATCAAAGAGAATATCTTTGCATTCGGTCAGAGTTTCTTTAACAATGGTCTGCAACGCAGCATTGAAATCGGTTCCACTGGCAACTGCTGCTTCTAATTTGGATGCAACGTAATCAATAGACTCGGCAACAATGGTGTTAAGGATAATATTGGCACCACTGATTGACTGGCTTGATCCAACAGCACGGAACTCGAACTTATTGCCGGTAAAGGCAAATGGCGAGGTGCGGTTGCGGTCAGTTGCATCTTTCGGCAATGCCGGCAATGAACTCACGCCAATTTCAATCTGGCTGCCGCCTACGGCTTCCAGTGCATTGCCAGTTACGATAGAATCAACAACTGCGCTTAACTGTGAACCGAGGAAGATAGAAATAATCGCGGGAGGTGCTTCATTTGCACCTAAACGATGATCATTACCAGCAACTGCTACGCTACAGCGCATTAAAGCGGAGTTTTTATAAACAGCACGAACAACAGCAGTTAAAAATGCCATGAACTGTGCGTTATCATGCGGGGTTTTGCCTGGTTCCAGCAGATTGTTGCCATCGCTGTCAGCCATTGACCAGTTGTTATGTTTGCCGCTTCCATTAACGCCAGCAAATGGTTTTTCATGCAATAAACATGCCAAGCCATGGCGTTCAGCGGTAGATTTTAAGATTTCCATTACCAACATGTTATGGTCAGTTGCTATATTTGCTGCTTCAAATAAAGGAGCAATTTCAAACTGTGCAGGAGATACTTCGTTATGACGGGTTTTAACTGGAATGCCTAATTTGAACATTTCCATTTCCGCTTCCATCATAAATGATAATACCCGACTGCGAATAGCGCCAAAGTAATGGTCTTCCATTTCCTGGCCTTTTGGCGGTTTTGCGCCAAACAGGGTGCGGCCGGAATTAATTAAGTCAGGACGCTGCAGGTAGAAATTACGGTCAATCAAGAAATATTCCTGTTCCGGACCTACGGTAGAATTAACTTTGGTAGCAGTAGTATTTTTGAATAATTTTAAAAGACGCATTGACTGTTTGGATAACGCGTCAATTGAACGTAACAATGGTACTTTTTTGTCTAACGCTTCACCGGTATATGAAATGAAAGCGGTTGGTATGCATAAAGTTTTACCATTAACGCCATCAATTAAAAATGCCGGGCTGGTTGGATCCCATGCTGTGTAACCGCGGGCTTCAAAGGTTGCGCGGATTCCACCACTGGGGAAAGATGATGCGTCTGGTTCGCCCTTGATTAACTCTTTACCGCTGAACTCCAGAATAGCATTGCCATCAGCAGTCGGAACTATAAATGAATCGTGTTTTTCTGCGGTGAGACCAGTCATAGGCTGGAACCAATGGGTATAATGAGTTGCTCCGCGTTCAATTGCCCAATCTTTCATAGCATTTGCTACTACATCGGCAACTGCGGGTTCCATTGTTTTCCCATTGTCGATGGTTGCTTTCAATGCCTTGTAGGTGGCTTTCGGCAACCGTGATCGCATCACGGAATCATTAAACACATTAATGCCGAATACCTCGGTTACCGGATGCTGTACATAATCTACATTCTGCTCAGCAGGAGTCATTGCAGCTATAGTTGCAATTGCTTTCTTACGCGCGTTCATTGAACTCATAATTTCCCTCACTAAACTTATATTTGGTCAAGCAAGACCATAAAGCCTTTAACCACTTACATTATTACCTGCAAATATTTCAGATATGTTACAAAAAAATATTTTTTATTAATATCTAACAAAAGATTAGCATTAATTATCAATTTGTTCAAGAAAATAATACATTATTGATATTTTAGATACACTTATGTGATTATTTTCAACCAAAATTGTAACTAAAAAAAATATTAATGGTTATATTTGTTTTATCTGATTACATTGACGAGGTAAGTGAGGCAGTGCTACAATTCATGCAGGAAAATAACCGATTTACAACGGTTTTATCACACTACTTAAAGTTATGTTTTGTTATGGAAAAAAATTAATGACAAACAGGCGGTATAACTATAAGTCGCTTACATTTTTAAAGGCGCAGTGCTTAATTCCTGAGCAACCTGATTAAAATTAATTATTTGAATGGTATCTATTAATGAAAATATTATGGTTAATAAATGTAGCCTTACCTGAAGTTAGCTTATTGTTTAATCTAAAATCAGAACCTTTTGGTGGATGGCTTATAGGAGCATCAGCGAATATTAAATTACATTCGGAAATTAATTTATCAATCGCATTCCCTATTAATAACAGTTCTGAAGTTATAAAGAAGCAAGGAGATAATATAACTTATTACGCATTTCCATCAATAAAAGAATCCGCTGTAGATAACTCTGTTAACATTCATCTGCTTAAAATTATAACTGAATCGCAACCGGATATTGTGAATATTTATGGTACAGAAAACGCTCATACTTTAAAAATGGTGCAAATCTGCAGGGATAACAATATAAAAGTGGTGGTATCTATACAAGGTTTAGTGTCTATTATATCAAAACATTTTTATTCATCATTACCAAATAGTATAATTTCAGGATACACATTCAGAGATTTGCTAAAAAGTAATAATATTTCTAAAGATAAAAAACGGTTTGAACAGCGTGGAAACAACGAGGTTGAATCAATAAAAAGAGTTGACTACGTTATCGGCAGAACAACATTTGATTATGCCTGCACAAAACAAATAAACGAAAAAATTAAATATTATAATTGTAACGAAATTTTACGAGAAGAGTTTTACCTGAACAACTGGAATATTGATAATTGTGACCGATTCACTATTTTCATGACAAATGGTTGTTATCCTGTAAAAGGTTTGCATTATATGTTGGAAGCGATGCCGTTAATACTTAAGAAATTCCCAAGTGCAAAACTTTATGTCGCCGGTCATAACTTAGTTAAATCTGACACGTTAATTGAGAAATTAAAAGTTTCTTCGTATGCAAAATATATAAAAACATTAATCAACAAACACAAATTGCACAATAATGTTTTCTTTACAGGCATTCTTAACGAAAAAGAGATATCTGAGTTTTACTTAAAGTCACATGTTTATGTTTTGCCGTCTTCTATCGAAAATAGTCCAAACTCATTGGCAGAAGCAATGATTATCGGATTACCATGTGTTGCTTCCAATGTCGGTGGCGTACCTAATATGATGATACATAATGAAGAAGGATATATTTATCAGCATAACGCCTACTACATGCTTGCTCATTATATTTGCGAAATATTTAACAATAATGAATTATCATTGTTTTTTTCTGAAAACGCAAAAAAACATGCTAAAATAACGCATGATAAAGAAAGAAATACAACTGATCTTATTAATATTTACCATGAAATCTATAACTCAGATAAATAATGTTAAAATGCCGTTAACCAGCAATAAGAAGGAGATTTTCATTGAGAAAAATTATTCTTTTTAACCCGTCAGTCTCATCATTAAATTGTGGTGACCATATTATATTTAACAGTATTTCTGCTAATATAAAAAAACTTTTTCCACAGGCATTCTATGTCGAAGTTTCAACACATCTGCCATTATCAAACAGTTATATTAAAAGGTTCGGAAATACAGATTACAAATTTGTATGCGGTACCAACTTATTAAAATCTGATATGTTATTCGGTTTCAGGCAATGGGATATATCACCATGCAATATAAAATATTTAAAACCTGTTGTTTTAGCAGGATGTGGGTGGTGGCAATATCAAAATAATATTGATCTTTACTCAAAATATCTGTTAAACCAACTTTTGAATAATGATTTTTTACATAGCGTAAGAGATAACTACACCCTGGAAAAATTAAATTCTATTGGGATAAAAAATGTTATAAATACCGGATGTCCTACAATATGGGACTTAGACAGCGAACATTGTTTCCAGATAAAAAAACAAAAATCATATAATGTTGTTACCACACTTACAGATTATGCCCCGAATCCACAGAAAGATACCAGGTTATTTGATATCCTGTCCAAAAATTATGAAAAAGTATATCTGTGGATACAGGGATATGACGACTATGAATATTTTGAAAGTTTGAATATTAAATCACCTGTTACAATAATACCACCCATTTTAAATGAATATGATAAAATATTAAATCAGGACAATATAGAATATGTTGGAACACGGTTACACGGTGGAATAAGGGCATTACAACTAAAAAAAAGAACTATTTTCATTGCTGTAGATAATAGGGCAATAGAGAAAAAAAAAGATTTTAATATCAATGTTATAGAACGGGATAATATTGAAGATTTACAGAATTATTTGTTATCAGATTTTGAAACTAAAATTAATATTAATGTGGATAAAATTAACAGATATTTACAACAATTTTAATAACATGACTTCCGTTTAGAGTCATTTTGACATTTTTTAGGCATATTTCACTTTGAAAGCGAGATTCCTGTTATAAACAGCGACCAGAAAATTAAAAAAGTTGTTATTTATTCAGAAAAACTGAATGAGGAATTTAAATGAATGATTATACCGTAAAATCAGCTATAGCAATCTGCGTCTTTAATCGTCCGGATTTAACAATTCAGGTCTTTAATCAGATAAGAAAAGTGAAACCAGAAAAATTGTATATAATCGCAGATGCGCCACGAATATATAATGCTGAAGATAATATCCGTTGTAAAAAAGTAAAAGCGATTTTTAATGATATTGATTGGGATTGTGATGTGAAAACCAATTATGCGACAGAGAATATGGGTTGTTGTAAAAGATTATCATCTGGTTTTACCTGGGTATTTGAAAATGAAGAAAAAGCTATCTTTTTAGAAGATGATTGCCTTCCTAATATCGATTTTTTTAGATATTGCGACGAAATGTTAGAAAAATATTCTGATGATAACAGAATAATGCTTGTATCCGGGACAAATGTATTAGGAAAGTGGAACATATCTGCTGATAGTTACCTCTTCTCTAAATTAGGTGGTATACATGGATGGGCATCATGGCGCAGGGCATGGAAGCATTTTGATTTGGATATTACGAATTGGAATAATAAGAATGTAAAAAGATTAATAAAAAATAAAATGGGTAATACTTTCTATTACCAAAGATGTAAAATTTATGATTTTTTAGTCAATAATAGCAACAATGCAACAGCTTGGGCGTATCAATGGGGATTTGCCAGAATCGTAAATAATGGCCTGGCAATTGTTCCGTGTGTAAATTTAATATCCAATATTGGTTTCGGGTCAGACGCAACACATACATTAAATGCGACAGGAAAAACGGCAAAATTAAAAGTGTTCGAGATGAAATTTCCATTAAAACATCCGGATTACATCATAGACGATGATGTCTATGACCAGAAAATGTTCGGAATCCTGACCGGACAGAGATGGATAATATTTGCATCATACCTTAAATATATTATAAAAAAATGCCTGGCCCGGAAGTAATACCGGGCAGGCGTTCTACACTCAATTATTATCAAATCCTGTCTTTTAATATTGATACCAGTATGGTTATCCAGAATGGTGACGCGATCATTAGCCATAAATAAAACTTCCATGTATTTCCACGTTCATTAAATACCATCGCAAACAAAACCCGTATCATTACCAGCAAATCAAACTTCAGTGCGAATTCCACTTTAACTGATCCTTCATTACATAAACAATTCAATGTCATTACCTGAATCACAAACATTATTAACATTGTAATTATCAATACTTTAATGTTCCATTTTTCAGGTACATCCTGCATGTTGGCTGTTTCATCATTTTCAATGGTTTCTATATTTACTTCATCTGCTTTTTCCATAAAAACCTTCTTTTAACTGTTTTCCGGCAGTTTTCCGGCGCGCATAGTTCGCTCTAATAAAGCGACATATTCAGCAAACTCTGTATATGCCATTTCTGTAATAGCATATGTGGATAAAGGTTTTTTACCCTGGAATGTCTTGACGCAGGTCAGATATCCGTCTGCCTCTAACCTTGTCAGGTGAACACTCAGGTTGCCATCACTGGCATTTGTCAGCGTCTTTAATTCACTGAAACTTTTTGTACCACTGGCAAGTGCCGCGATAATCGCCATCCTTATACGTGACTGAAACGCTTCCGGGATATCAGCAAATTCCATCACACACCCTCTTTGCGTCGTCGTATTTCCAGGTAAATACCCATCATAATCATCGCCATCGGCCCCGGATAAAAATAACCGCTAATCATATCACCACATAACGGATACAAAACCGCTACTGTAATAAAGATACCGGCGAACCATTTAACAACAGGCAATCGTGTTAACGACGCGGTAATAGTAAATGCCAAAGCAAAAAGCCAGACATCCATAGCATGCGCATAAGCTGAAAATAATCCCGATTCTGCAAAAAGATTTGTAGCTGCAACAGTAACACCCAAGTTCATTTTCATTATTTCCGGCAATAGTACTTCTATGCGGCTTAAACAGTAGAAAAACGCATACAGCAATGGGAAACACAAACTAATAAGGGATACAAAACCCCATATCGACAGCAAACTTCGTGTCAATGAAGATATCACCGGACTTTTCATAGCTGTGCGGTAAGTGGACAACCCAAACCCACCACCAACTATAATAACGGCAAATACAGAAAGCAGCAGTATAAACCCGGTGACATACACACTGTTTTGCACAGCATGACCAACCTGAGGAGTTACCGCAACCAATGGTGAAGATAATATTAACAGCATGATTACCAATGCCAACCACGCCGAACCCCACCACAACAACACTTTGCTGAAACCATTAAGCGAATCCGCAGCACGCTGCATTATCCCCTTAATAAACTCCACATCTTCAATCGCTTTCTCAACATTCATATTTTCCATACCAGCCTCCTTTTGACATTACAAAGTACTTTGTTTTATAAAGTATATACCCGTATATTACCCATGTCAATACCATTTATCTGTTTTTTTTGATTTTTTTCACAGTCATCCCATAGGCCCTATTATTTCAAAAGTAATATTTTTACTAT
>CAZNLA010000061.1:9021-16654 GCA_964573385.1 uncultured bacterium | reverse complement strand
ATACGAGTTTTCTGAATGTGACTGGAGTTCAGACGTGTGCTCTTCCGATCTGATTATTAGAATTATATTTCGCTAGCAAAATGGCACATATACCATTATTCCCGGTGGTGGAAGAGGATATTATAGATGGAACAGTCGCGGCAAACCACAAAGCGCTGATTATAACCGGCATCGAATCATTTGACCCGAAGGTACAGACCGCGATAGAAGGTTACATTGCCGCGGGTGGTATAGTATTTATGACGGATGACTGCACCGTTAAAATAAATGGCGCGAAAATGCTGGGGGCAGAAGCACCATTAACGGTCAACAAGGTCGCTGCCATTGCCTTCGCTAACCCCGGTGAGTCAGGACGCACAAAAGGGTTATTAGCGCGACGACCGGGGGCATATTTTAAAGAAGCAGAAAAATTATCACTGGCATTATCTACCAGGTGCAAGGAAATCGGGGTGCTGCCAATTTACGACTGTTCACTGTCTACCATCATCGGTTCGCGCCAGGAATATGGCGATATTGAATACCTTTTTGCCGTTAATGCCACACCAGACGAAACCAGACTGGAAAAAGTTGAAGATATGAACGCCATTAAAACAGCACAGGCGACTATAACTTTACCCAACGACGGACGACCTATTTACGACGCAATACGTGGTGGCAATGTCGCTGAGTTCGGTGCTGCCCGCGAGGCAATCGTCGGTAAATTCCGTTTTGGTGCCGGCGAAATGCGCGCTTTTGCCCGCACCGCACGCCCCATTGGCGGTATCCAGGTTGGCAACCCACAATTATTTAAAGATTTTACCGTCGCGCAAAATCCGCTACATATGCGCATCATCGCCACTCTGGTAGATACAATAGGTAAGGTACTGGTGGGTTCCGCGCCATTACAAATTAAAGTCATCGACCCATTAGGGGCAGTTCGGTATGATCTCTATCGTGCTACTGACCAGGGAATTTTGACCATAGCGTTGCCATTGGCCGCCAATGACCCGGCGGGGAAATGGACAGTCACCATTACCGAACTGCTGAACAACACCAGTGGAACTGCGAAATTTGATTATAAACCATCCGCGCAATGCGGCACCATTGCCGGTGCTACCCAACGCGCGGTATATTTTGGCAATGACCGCGAAAATATTTTTCGATTTTTCCGCACCCATAAAGATATAACCATCGTAAAAGGCACCAGTGAATTCAACAATGCCGCGGCAGACCGACTGGCAGAGGTGTTAAAACCATGGGGTGTCCGTTGTACCATAGTAAATGCCGCAGATATTAAAGGCCCGGAACCCGCACCCGCAGAAGGAAAAACCACCTGGGTCGGGCCCGGCGGTTTCAACGTGCCGGGTACAACAATATTGCTTGGCAACCCCCAGGATAACGCCCTGATAAACGGCATTGTTAATATCACCCAATGGGGACCGGTGTTGCCGTATAAACCCGACGCAAAAACCTTCCCCGGGGGTGGACGCGGTTACCTGGCATGGCAGAGTGATGTGGTAAAACAACAGACAGAATCAATAACAGCCATTGCCTATGACGCGCAGGGAATGTCAGAAGCCATTGGTTCTCTTTATGAAATGGCATCCGGCCTTGACCCACTTACCCCATTGGCGATGCCCGTTTATAATAAAATTGAATCCGTAAAAGCCGTTAAAAATATCCCGGAAGCCACCATTACATGGCAAACCGCATTGCCCGACCGAGCAACATCTATCCGGGTTGAAGACGGCAAACTGATAGCACTATGCCTGGATGCTTCCATGATTACCATCGACGCCAACGGAAAAATAACCGGACAAAAAACATTGGATGCCATACCAACACTCACCAAACTGCCGGTTAATACATCCAACCCGGCAAAAGAAAAACTACTCCCCAACCGAATACCAAAATTCGCCACCACCTTCAACACACTCACAGCAGTCGGCTACTGGGGTGGCGCATTACAGATATTTGATACCGCCGGCAACGTTAAAACACAACAAATGTTACCACAGGATATATCTGCCATCACCTGGTGGAATGAAAAATTAATAGTAGCATTATCAGACGGTCGGGTATTGGCAATGGTGGTGAAGTGAAGTGAAATGATGGTTGTTTAATAACCAAAACAAAAAAGTCGTGAATATAGGAACCCCGAAGGTTCACACGGCACGCGGCCGAATTTTGTTCACGACGAGGATATTATACCATTTATTAAGTCGTTTTTAATAGGCAGTAGGTGAATGGTTAATATATCTATAGGCAATTGCAAAACCTGTCTGAATTGTATGGAATGCCGGGGACGGCATTCCCTACAGAAAAAAATGAAATATTTGCGTTTTGCAAAAGATTACACTATTTTTTCTTAAATTCCCACAATCCCCCATTGACATAGTGTATACTCAACACTATACATTGTGTCAATTATACACTATGCCGGACAGTGGTGACCGGTTTTTCAAAGGAGGCAGGTATGAATATGGGCATTTATGGGGGGTCGCTGGCGTTGTTGACGGATCTTTATCAGTTGACGATGGCGTATGGTTACTGGAAATTAGGAAAGGGGGAGGATGAGGCGGTATTCAATCTATTTTTCCGCAAGCATCCTTTTCAGAGTGGATTTACCATAACGGCAGGACTGAAATATGTCATTGATTATCTGCAGAATCTGCGTTTTGCGGAGGATGATATCGAGTTTCTTGCCGGTATGACCGGTAATGACGGCAAACCTTTATTTGAGAAGGGATTTCTGGATTATCTGGGTGGATTGAAATTTACTGTCGATATTGACGCTATTCCGGAGGGGACAGTGGTGTATCAGCAGGAGCCGATGGTACGGGTAACCGGACCGATAATTCAGTGTCAGTTGCTGGAAACCCCGTTATTGAATATAATAAATTTTCAATCGTTGATTGCCACTAAGGCGGCGCGCATTTGTCTAGCGGCAAAGAGTGATTCGGTAATGGAGTTCGGTTTGCGCCGCGCACAGGGTATAGATGGTTCTCTGTCGGCATCCCGGGCGGCTTTCATAGGTGGTTGTTCTTCTACATCCAATGTTCTGGCGGGGAAATTATTCGGCATCCCGGTGAAGGGAACCCACGCGCATAGCTGGGTAATGTCTTTTGATGATGAACTGGAAGCTTTTCTCGGTTACGCAAGCGCGTTGCCTAATAACTGCATTTTTCTGGTGGATACCTACGATACTATCGAGGGAGTGTGGAAAGCTGTTGAGGCGGGCAGACAATTGCGCAAGGGTGGGCATGAAATGGTGGGCATACGCCTGGATTCCGGCGACCTTGCGTATCTTAGCATCGAGGCGCGCAAAATTCTTGATGAAAATGGTTTTCCTGCTGCGGTTATCGTTGCCAGTAATGACCTGGATGAGCATCTGATAGCAAGCCTGAAGTCGCAGAACGCGCCTATTTGTGTATGGGGTGTTGGTACAAAATTAGTGACAGCATATGACCAGCCTGCCATGGGTGGTGTATATAAATTAGGCGCTATCCGTGGCGGCGACGGTAAATGGAAATATTGCATTAAATTATCTGAACAGGCGATAAAAATTAATATCCCGGGCATATTGCAGGTGAACAGATATATTGAGGACAATGCTTTCGTGGCGGATATGATTTATGATGAAAATGCCGGTATTCAGGTGCCGTCTACCATGATTGACCCATTTGACAGCACCCGGCGAAAGTGGATTCCGCCCGGAGTAGCATTTGAGAAACTGCTGGTTCCGATATTCCGAAAAGGCGCGCTGGTTTATGATATTCCTTCTTTAAATGATATCCGGCAGCGCACACAACAACAGTTAAGCTGTTTTCATGAAGGCATAAAACGGTTCACTAATCCGCATAAATATCCTGTCGGATTAGAAAAAGGGTTGTTTGACCATAAGAATGAGCTGATTTTACAGGCCCGGCAACGGCGTGACAACACTGAGATAGATAGTATATTATCGAGGTAATGATATGAAACTGATAACTGTGGGGGCGGCAGTGTTAAACCAGACACCGCTTGATTGGGAAGGTAATACCGCGAATATCATTACGGCGATACGAAACGCGAAAACCGCCGGGGTGAGTATATTATGTTTGCCGGAGTTATGCCTGTGTGGTTACGGTTGCGAAGATGCTTTTCTGGCACCGAATACCCGCCGGATGTCGCGGGAGATGATGTCGCGGATATTGCCGGAGACAGAAGGGATAATTGTATCACTGGGATTACCGGTACTATATAAAAATGGATTGTATAATGCCGCCTGCCTGACGGTTAATGGACAGATTATTGGTTTCGCCGCTAAGCAGCATCTGGCGGGTGACGGTTTGCATTATGAACCGCGTTGGTTTAAAGCGTGGCCTGCCGGAGCGGTTGGCGAGGTTGAGTTTGATGACAAACGATATCCTGTCGGCGACATCATCTTTAATTGTGGCGGGGTAAGCATAGGATTTGAGATTTGCGAGGACGCCTGGGTGGCGGCGCGTCCGGGCGGCATGCTGGCACGGCGGGGTGTTGATATCATACTTAATCCCAGCGCAAGTCATTTCGCGTTCGGGAAAAACGCGGTACGGAAAAGACTGGTGGAAGAGGGGTCGCGCGCTTTCAGTGTGACATATATCTACAGCAACCTGTCGGGTAATGAGGCGGGACGCGCTATATATGACGGCGGGGCGATGATTGCCGCCGGTGGAAACATGCTGGCGCAGGGGCCGCGGTTCAGTTACCATGACGCCGTATTGACTACGGCAATAACTGATATCGACGCAACCCGCACCGGACAAGCGCGCACGGGAAGTTACTCACCTGATATTGACGAAAATGACACTTTTTGTGTGCGGTGCGATTTTGATTATCCGGTAAAATCTCCGGAAAGGCAACGGATTTCCCCTGCGTCGTGGGAAAAAGTTGAATGGCTGAAAGAGGAAGAATTTACCCGCGCTGTCAGCCTGGGGTTATTTGATTACCTGCGAAAAAGCCGGTCCAACGGATTTGTCGTTTCGTTAAGCGGCGGAGCGGATTCGTCCGCGGTTGCGTCTCTGGTGTGGACAATGGCAGGTTTTGCTATTAACGAATTAGGCATCTCCGGCATGTGTGAAAAACTCTCGTATATACCGAATCTCTCTAATTCCGCTGATGTTAAAGATATCACCGGGAAATTGCTGACGTGCGTATATCAGGGAACCCGCAACAGCAGCAAAACTACACTGAACGCGGCAAAAATGCTGGCAAAGGCGTTGGGGGCAAAATTCATTAATTTTGATATTGATGAATTAGTCAGCGCGTATATAAATTTAGGTTCGCAGGCAGTGGAACGACCATTGTCATGGAAAACTGATGATATCTCGCTGCAGAATATTCAGGCACGGGTGCGGGCACCGGGGGTTTGGCTGGTAGCAAACCTGAATAATGCTTTGTTACTGGCCACCAGCAACCGGTCGGAGGCGGCAGTGGGATATTCCACCATGGATGGCGATACCTGCGGCGGGTTAAGTCCGGTTGCCGGTATTGACAAAGCATTTTTGCGACAGTGGTTGCGATGGATGCAGCAAAATGGTCCGGACAGTTTAAGTCCGGTGGCAGAACTTAGTTTTGTCACCAGTCAGGCACCAACGGCGGAACTTCGGCCGCCAGAAGCGGGGCAGACTGATGAAGACGATTTGATGCCGTATGATGTGCTGGACGCGATAGAGCGCGCTTTCATTCGCGATAAGCAGTCGCCGGATGACATCATGCAGTGTATGCTGTCGCTTTTTCCGCAGTATACACGTGAAATAATGCTTGTATGGGTGGAACGATTTTTTCGTCTGTGGTGCAGAAACCAGTGGAAACGAGAACGATACGCGCCTTCTTTTCACCTTGATGATGAAAATCTTGACCCTAAAACATGGTGCCGGTTCCCGATTTTATCGGGGGGATTTCGTCATGAGTTATCGCATCTGCGGGAGGATGAGGGATGAAATATACATATAAATACCCGCGTCCCGCGTTGACGGTAGACTGTGTGGTATTCGGGTATAGCGCCGGTAATCTGAAGGTATTGCTGATTCAGCGTGATAATGAGCCTTTCGCGGGGATGTGGGCATTACCCGGTGGTTTTGTTAATATGAAAGAAAATCTTGATGATGCGGCGCGCCGTGAATTAAGGGAAGAAACCGGCATATCAGATTTATTTCTTGAACAATTATATACATTCAGCGCTATAAAACGCGACCCGCGTGAACGTGTGATAAGCGTCGCCTATTATGCTCTGGTTAACCAGATAAGCCATCTTCCGCAAGCGGCATCTGACGCGCGCAACGCGGCGTGGTTTTCGCTGGATAATTTATCACCACTGGCATTTGACCATGATGAGATATTAAAAATGGCGCTATACCGCCTTCGTGGTAAAATACGTTACCAACCTCTGGGTTTTGAATTGCTACCAGAAAAGTTTACCCTCACCCAGTTGCAGCAGTTGTATGAGTCGATATTGAGTAAGACACTGGATAAACGAAATTTTCGCAAAAAGATACAGGGTATGGGTTTGCTGACTGAACTTGATGAAACAGAGCAGGGAGTCGCTTATCGGGCGGCAAGATTATACCAGTTTGATAAAGAAAAATATCTGGAATTAACCGGATACGGTTTTAATTTTGAGATTTGAAAGGGAGAAAAATGAACGCATTGATATTAGTTGATTTGCAGAATGACTTTCTGCCCGGTGGCGCGTTAGCAGTGCCGAATGGCGATGCGGTGATTTCTGTCGCCAATGAATTAATGCCATTGTTTTATATGATAATTGCAACGCAGGACTGGCATCCAGAAAATCATGGTAGTTTTGCCGCCAATCATCCCGGCGCGCAACCGGGCAATATGACAGAACTCGGTGGATTGCCACAGGTGTTGTGGCCGGTTCATTGTGTACAGAATAAAGATGGCGCGGCTTTTGCTCCGGGACTTAATTCTGAAAAAATCACCGATATTATTCAAAAAGGCACTGACCCGGGCATAGACAGTTACAGCGGTTTTTACGATAATGGCCACCGTCAGGCGACCGGACTGGAAAGTCTGCTTAAATCCCACGGAGTTAAAAAAATATTCATACTGGGCCTTGCCACTGATTATTGTGTTAAATTCACGGCGATTGATGGCAGTCAATTGGGATTTGACACATATCTGGTGGCGGATGGTTGTCGCGGTGTTGAACTGCGGGATGGTGATATTGCCCACGCAATGACAGAAATGCGCCAGGCAGGGGTGAAGATAATCAGCAGTAAAGAAGTATCACAGCATCTGTGAATATGCCGTTAGTCATTACCTGATGAGGTTTTTTGTAACTGGACGGTTTGATTTTTACCACGAAAAGGTTTTATTTACGGTACTTTCAGGTAATTCATAACTTGTACCCTATGCTCAGGTAATAATACAGTAATCTTATATCTCTTCACGTCCCTATTTTCGTGTCTTTAGTGTATTTCGTGGTTATTTTTTTTTGTATTTTTATTAACCACGAAAAACACGAAGAACACGAAAAGGTTTTACTTACGGTACTTTCAGGTAATTCATAACTTGTGCTCTATGCTCAGGTAATAATACAGTAATCTTATATCTCTTCACACCCATATTTTCGTGTCTTTAGTGTATTTCGTGGTTATTTTTTTGTATTTTT